>NZ_DAIPZF010000002.1:0-39538 GCF_036782355.1 Cypionkella sp. | reverse complement strand
GATTCGTCGATGAACTGGCCTTCTTTGAAGCGCCACATATTGAAGGCCTCGGCCAGGGGGCCCGGCTCGCCTTTGGCGACCAGCTCGGCCATCGCCCAGCCGGATCCGGGGATCGCCTTGAAGCCGCCGGTGCCCCAGCCGCAGTTGATAAAGCAATTCCCCAGAGGGGTTTTCGAGATGATCGGCGAGCGGTCGCCGGTCATATCGACGATGCCGCCCCATTGCCGCAGCATTTTCAGCCGCGAGATCATCGGGAAGGTTTCGATCAGCGCGCGCAGGGTTTCTTCGATATGGTGGAACGAGCCGCGCTGGGTGAAGTTGTTAAACCCGTCGGTGCCGCCGCCGATCACCATCTCGCCCTTGTCAGACTGGCTCATATAGCCGTGCACGGTATTGGCCATCACCACCACATCCATGCAGGGTTTGATCGGCTCGGAGACCAGAGCTTGCAGCGCCACCGCTTCAACTGGCAGGCGGAAGCCTGCCATATCAGCGACTTGGCCCGAATGCCCCGCCACCACAACGCCGAGTTTTTTGCAGCCGATAAAGCCCTTGGTGGTGTTCACGCCGGTGACATTGCCAGCTTCCGAGGTAACGCCGGTGACTTCGCATTGCTGGATGATGTCCATCCCCATAGCCGAGCAGGCCCGTGCATAGCCCCAAGCCACGGCATCGTGACGCGCGGTGCCGCCGCGGGCCTGATAAAGCGCGCCCAGCACCGGATAGCGCGGCCCGTCGATATTGATGATCGGCACCAATTCCTTGACCCGCTGCGGCCCGATCCATTCGGTGGCGACACCTTGCAGGGCATTGGCATGGGCGGTGCGCTGATAGCCGCGAATTTCGTGATGGGTCTGTGCCAGCATCAAAAGCCCGCGCGGGCTGAACATCACGTTATAGTTCAGATCCTGCGACATCGTCTCGTAAAGCGAGCGCGCTTTTTCGTAGATCGCGGCCGAGCTGTCTTGCAGGTAGTTCGAGCGGATGATCGTGGTGTTGCGCCCAGTGTTGCCGCCGCCCAGCCAGCCCTTTTCGATCACCGCCACATTGGTGATGCCGTAATTCTTGCCCAAGTAATAGGCCGTCGCAAGCCCGTGGCCACCCGCGCCGATGATGATGACATCATAAGACTTTTTCGGCAGCGGCGAGGCCCAAGCCCGCTCCCAGCCCATGTGATGCGTCATGGCTTCTTTGGCGATGGCGAAAACTGAATAACGTTTCATGGGCGGCCCCCTATGGTTTGCTTGCGCGCTTATCTCTTGATTGCCGCTTTTACCCCGACATGCCAGCGGCACAATCGGGAAAATTACGACATCCGTCGCAGAATGACGCCTGCGGCGGAATCTCCCCTTTTGCCAAGCGGCCAAACCGCCTACATCAGGGCAAGACTGAAGGAGCGTGGCATGGACAATTGGCAATTCTGGGCGGCAGCGGCTGCGATCACGGCGGGCATTGCGGCGACGCTGTTGCAAGCCTTGCGGCGGGGCGATGCGCAGGCCGATGATGGTGCAGCGCTAAAGGTCTATACCGATCAGCTGGCCGAAGTTGACCGCGACCTTGGCCGCAATGTGATCTCGGCCGCCGAAGCCGAGCGGCTGCGGGTCGAGGTGTCGCGCCGCCTGCTGGACGCCGACCGCGCCTTGCAAAACGCGGCCCCGAAGGGCGGCAAGGGCTCGGCGCTGCCAGCGGTTTTGCTGATCATCGCGGTGCTGGCGGCGACGCTTTTGGTCTATAACCGCCTTGGCGCGCCGGGCTATGCCGATTTGCCGCTGCAAGCGCGGCTTGCGATCAGCGACGAGAATTATCGCAACCGCCCCTCGCAAGAGGCCGCCGAAGCCGCAGCCCCTGCCCCAACGCTTGCGCAGGCCGATCCGCAGTTCACCGCATTGATGGCGCAGCTGCGCGCCGTGGTCAAAACCCGCCCAGATGATGTGCAGGGTCTGGCGCTGCTGGCCAAGAACGAGGCGCAGCTGGGCGATTTCATTGCCGCGCGCAAAGCCTATCAGCATCTGGTCGAGGTCAAGGGCGACAATGCCAATCTGGACGACCACCTTGGGCTTGCCCAAACCATGATCGTGGCGGCAGGCGGTTTTGTCTCGCCCGAGGCGGAAAAGCATCTGATTGTGGTGCTGCAAGCCGATCCTAAAAACGGGCTGGCGCGCTATTTTTCGGGGCTGATGTTTGCCCAGATCGGCCGCTTCGACCGCGCCTTTGCGCTGTGGGAACCACTTTTGGCCGAAGGCCCCGCCGATGCAGTCTGGATCGGGCCTATTCGCGCGGGCTTGCAAGAGGTCGCCGATCGCGCCGGTATCAAATACCAGCTGCCCGATACGGGGCGCGGTCCGAATGCAGGGGATGTCGCCGCCGCTGGGCAAATGTCGGGTGCGGACCGCCAAGCGATGATCCAAGGCATGGTGGCGCAGCTGGAGGACCGTCTGTCCACCGAAGGCGGGCCGGTGGAAGAATGGGTCAAGCTGATCAACGCGCTTGGCGTCTTGGGCGAAGCAGATCGCGCCAAAACCGCCACCGATCAAGCCAAAGCCGCCCTGCCCGCCGAGGCTGCAACTTTGGACGCAGCCCTCGTCTCCGCGCTAAAGACCGCCCAGAACCCGCCAATGGGCGCGCCTGCGGCCAAAGGCCCCAATGCCGCTGACGTTGCCGCCGCCGCTGATATGGCGCCCGAAGACCGCCAAGCCATGATCAAGGGCATGGTCGGGCAATTGCAAAGCCGGCTTTACAGCGAAGGCGGCGCGCTGCCCGAATGGCTTAAGCTGATCAACGCGCTTTCGGTGCTGGGCGAGGCCGATCAGGGGCGCGAGGCCTATGATCGTGCGCAAGCCGTGTTCAAGGATGACGCAGCAGCGCTTGACCAGATCAAAGCGGCCGCCGTGGCCGCAGGGATCACCCCATGATCTTGACCGACATCGCCGAATTTGCCGCCCTGCTGAAACCCAACCGCGCGATCTGCGGGCTGGATCTGGGCGACAAGACCATCGGCATCGCGGTCTCGGACCTGCGGCGCAGCGTGGCCACGGCTATTCACACCGTGCGGCGGGTGAAATTCACCCAAGACGCCGCCGAATTGCTGGCGGTGCTGACCGAGCGCAACGTCTGCGGCATCATCCTTGGCCTGCCGTTGAATATGGACGGCAGCCCCGGCCCAAGGGTGCAATCGACCCAAGCCTTTGCGCGCAATCTGGAAAAGCTGACGCCGCTGCCGATCACCTTTTGGGACGAGAGGCTGTCCACCGTTGCCGCCGAACGCGCGCTGATCGAGGCGGATATGTCTCGAATGCGTCGCCGCGAGGTGATAGATCAGGTCGCAGCAGGCTATATTCTGCAAGGTGCGCTCGACCGCCTGACCTATATGGACAAAGCCGATGGATGAGATCTGGAAACGCGACGAAATCGACAGCCCCTGCGTCAAGCTTTGCGTGGTGCAGCCGCAATCGCGTCTCTGCGTCGGCTGTTTTCGCAGCATTGACGAGATTTCAGCTTGGTCGCGGATGACCCCTGACACCCGCAAAGCCATCATGGCAGAGCTGCCAGCGCGCGCAGGCCAAATCACCCAGCGGCGCGGTGGGCGCATGGCGCGGTTGGGCCAAGCCGACTAAATCCCCAAACCGCCCTGCGCCAGCATCGGATCGCCGGCTAAAAACGCCTGCGCTTGCGCGACAATCGGCGCGCGGTCCAATCTTGCAAGGTTCTTATAGGCCAGCGCCATGCGCGGATTACGCGCCAGCACCGGCTCGTTGGCGATCAGAAAGTTCCAATACAGGTAATTGAACGGGCAAGCCCCCGCCCCCAGCTTTTGCTTCACATCATAGGCACAGCCGCCGCAATAATCCGACATCCGGTCGATATAGGCCCCCGAGGCCGCATAGGGTTTCGAGCCCAACCGCCCGCCATCGGCATGGCAAACCATGCCATGAACATTGGGCAATTCGACCCAATCATAGGCGTCAACATAGACCGCCAGATACCAAGCCTCGATCTGCGCGGGTTCAATGCCTGCCAGCAGCGCGAAATTGCCCGTCACCATCAGCCGCTGGATATGATGCGCATAGCCCGTGCGCTGTGTCACACCGATGCATTCGGACATGCAGCGCATCTGCGTCGCCCCCGTCCAATAAAACGCCGGCAGATCGCGGACAGCACCCAGATGATTGCTGGCGGCATAAGCGGGCATCTCGGTCCAATAGATCCCGCGCACATATTCGCGCCAGCCCAAGACTTGGCGCACAAAGCCCTCGACCGCATTGATCGGGGCCCTGCCTGCGGCAAAGGCGGCTTCGGCGGCCGCGCAAACCTCGCGCGGTTGCAAAAGGCCGCAGTTGAGATAGGGCGAGATCAACCCATGAAACAGAAAATCCTCGCCCGCCTTCATCGCGTCTTGATAATCGCCAAACTGCGGCAGGGCGTTGTCGATAAAATCCTGCAAGGCTTGCAGCGCCTCGGTGCGGGTCACCGCCCAGCCAAAGCCCGCCAGATCGCCAAAGTTGCCTGAAAAGCGTTGCTCGACCATCGCCAAAACCTCGCGGGTGGTGGCATCGGGCACAAAGCGCAGCCGCGCGGGCGGGCGCAGGCCCTTGGGCAGGGATTTGCGGTTTTCAGGATCAAAGTTCCATTGCCCGCCGGTGGGGGCGCCGTCTTGCATCAAAAGGCCGCTGCGTCTGCGCATCTCGCGGTAGAAATACTCCATCCGGCCGGTCTTTTTCGCGGCCGTCAATTGGGCGAAATCGGCGCGGCTGCAAAAAAAGCGATCGTCGTCGCGGATCTGCACCGGCAGGCCGAAACGGCCCTGCCAGCCTTGCATCATCTGCAACACCCGCCACTCTGCGGCCTCGGTCACGACCAATTCGCTTGGCTTGTGGCGCGCCACGGCGCGGGCCACCTCGCCGCCAAAGCTGCCCGAATTGTCCGGGTGATCCAGTGTCACATAATCGACCGTAACGCCTTCTTCGCGCAGGCTTTGCGCAAAATGCCGCATCGCCGAGAAGATCAGTGCCAGCTTTTGCTTGTGATGCGGCACATAGCTCGCCTCTTCGGCGACCTCGACCATCAGCACCACATCGCCCGCGCCCAGACCCTGCAACGCTGAAAGTCCGCGGGTCAGCTGATCGCCCAAAACCAACCGCAGCGTCATGGCTTGCCCGCCGATTTGGCCGCACGGCAGCGGTCGGAACAGAATTTGACACTGTCCCAATCGCGGGCCCATTTCTTGCGCCAGCTAAACGGCAAGCCGCAGCAGGCGCATGTTTTCATCGGCAAATCCGCCTTCTTTCGCATCTTTGCCATAGCTTCCCCGCTTGCGTTCAGAAAAGGGGATATGGCGCAATCTTGGCCCAAGCCAAGGCCTTAGCCGAAAAACACCTTGCGCAGCATGTTCAGCGCCACCAGCATGATGAACACCGCAAAGGCCCGCTTCAACGGCTTGGGGTCCATGGCATGCGCAAGCTTGACCCCCCAAGGCGTGGTGATCAGCGTCATCGCAATCACCAGCAAGAACGCCGGAATATTCACCGCCCCCAGCGTAAACGGCGGCGCGCCCGATACCGGCAGCAGCAAAAAGCCCACCACCGAGGGCACCGCGATCAAAATGCCAAAGCCCGCCGCCGTGGCCACAGCGCGGTGGATCGCCACGCCGTAAAGGCTCATCAAGGGCACGCCAAAGGTGCCGCCGCCAATCCCCATCATCGCCGAAAAGAACCCCAGACATGTCGCATAAACCCCGCGCAAAGGCTGCGCCGGCATGCCATCCCCGAGCCGCCACTGCGCGCGCCCAAACGACAGATAAAGCCCGGCAATCAGCGCCAGAACCGCGAAAATCACCTGCAAGGTCAGCGATTTAACCTGCGAAGCCAAAAGCGTGCCCGCCAAGGCCCCCAGCACGATAAACGGCAGCCAAGCCCGCAACAACGCCCAATCCACCGCGCCTTTTTTGGAATGTGCCAGCACCGATCGCACCGAGGTCACAACGATGGTGGCAAGCGAGGTTGCCACACAAATCTGCATCAGCTTTGGCCCCTGATAGCCCAGATGCGCAAAGGTGTAGAAAAACGCAGGCACCAGCACGATGCCGCCCCCCACCCCCAAAAGCCCCGCAATCACCCCCGCAATCGCGCCGATTGCCAGCAAAAGCGCCACCATGGGCAAAAGCGTTGCAAGATCGGGCATCGGGTCTCTCCTTATGAGTTGGCAAAGCCTAGACCGCGGCTTCGCGCAGCGCCAGCCCCCCTGCGGCGGCATGCTCCAACTCGGCCAACGCCGCGTCCAGCACCTCGAGCCCAGCACCGGGTTTGTTGGCACGCTCTGACAGCACCCGCCGCCAGCCCCGCGCGCCCGCACGGCCGGCAAAAACCCCCAGCATATGACGGGTAATCTGGTGCAGCTTGCCGCCCTGCGCGATGTGATCAAGGATATAGGGCCGCATCGCCTCGACCGCGCCAAAGACATCGAAACCGCTCTGCTCGCCCCAAAGCGCATCCGCCCCCACCAGCACAGCCGCAGGGTCATGATAGGCGGCGCGGCCCACCATCACCCCGTCAAGCCCCTGATCCAGCAGGCCTTTCGCCTGCGCCAGCGTCGAGACACCGCCGTTGATGCAAATCGTCAGCTCGGGAAAAGCCGCCTTCATCCGCAACACCAGATCATAGTCAAGCGGCGGCACCTCGCGGTTTTCCTTGGGGCTTAGACCTTGCAGCCAAGCCTTGCGGGCGTGGATGATGAAATGCGTCACCCCTGCGGCGGCTACGGTCTGAAGAAACTGCGGCAAGACCTGCTCGGGGTCTTGATCATCGACGCCAATGCGGCATTTCACCGTGATCGGCACATCAGAATTGGCAATCATCGCCGCAACGCAGTCGGCCACCAGCGCGGGCCGCTCCATCAGCACCGCACCAAAGCAGCCCGATTGCACCCGATCTGACGGGCAGCCGACGTTCAGGTTGATCTCGTCATAGCCCCAATCTTGCGCAATCGCCACCGCTTGACCCAGCTCGCGCGGATCAGACCCACCCAGTTGCAACGCGACGGGATGTTCAGCGGCAGAATAATCCAACAGACGATCTTTCGGCCCATGCAGCACCGCAGGCGCTGTCACCATTTCGGTGTAAAGCATCGCCCGCCGTGTCATCAGGCGGTGAAAATACCGACAATGCCTGTCGGTCCAATCCATCATCGGGGCGACGCTCAGGCGATAACTATTGGAAATATCTGATTTTTCTTGCATCTTCGCCATTTCCACAGTCCTGCACTTTCGCCTCGCCTTGGCCGGTTTCCGCCGTTTCCGAGCCGCAGTATGACACGAAATCATCGGCAGGCGGAAGGCGTGATAGGATTGCCGCAGCCTAAGGCGCAGCTGCGCCGCAAGTCAGCGCACAGCGCCAAGCGCTTGGTTATCCCGCCTCGGGCAAAGACAGCAGGCTTTGCAAAATCTGCGGGATCTTTTGCCGGACCTTGAAAAACCCTGCGGTGGCATGCGGCCAGATCGCCCTATCCCAATCGCGCTGCCATTCGCACAGGCTGATGCCTTGGGCGGTCAAGGCGGGGGTGGCCTGATCCAGCCAGTCTTTCAGCGGGCCGCGGGTGACATAGGGCGTGACGATCTGGCGAGCCCCCGCGGCTGCGGCCCATTTGGCCAAAGCGGCAGGATCGCCCGCCTGCAAGGCCAAAGTCGTGCCGCCAAGCCGCAGCGCGGCATCCGCCAAGGCCGATGCCTCAAAGCGCGTCACCAGATCCGAGACCAGAAGCGGCGAGCGCAGTGCGCTGCTGGCCAAACTGGCTGTGGCACGAATATCAAGCTCTGCAAGGTCGAAATCTTCTGGTCTGCAATCTTGATCGGTGATCAGCAAGGCCGTGGGCTGGCGCGGGTCTGGCGGCGTGATCGCGCGCAACGCCAGCACGGGCGGCAAGCCATCTGGCTCGCTTGCCTCTAGCCCTTGGGTCACTTGCGCCAGATCGCTTGGGCGCGGCGCAAAGCGCCCTGCGGTAAAGGTGGCGATATTTTGCGCCTCGGCCGGATAGGGTTTGCCGCGGGTGTGCAGCCCCGCCACCCAGCGCCAGCCCAGGGTGTTTGACGCAGCATCGCCGTCCAGCAGGTGGCGATAAAAGAAATCCGCCCCCAGCCGCCAAGGCAGCCCCAGCGTAAAGATCCAGATCGAAGCAAACCACATCCGCGCATGATTGTGCAGATAGCCGGTCTCTAGCAGTTCGGCCGCCCAAGCATCAAAGCAGTCAAGCCCTGTCTGGCCGTTCATCGCACGATCAACATCTCGGCGCAGGCGGCGGTCGCGTTCAAGTGCGGCCAGATCAGCCGCAAGCCCAGTGCAATAGCTGTCCCAGACCTGCGGGCGGCGTTCCAGCCAACCCTTGAAATAGCCGCGCCAGATCACCTCTTGGATAAACTTTTCGGCATGCTCGGACCCGTGATTGGCCAGCGCCAGCGCCACCAGATCGCTCTCTAGCACCAGCCGGCGCGCCACATAGGGCGAAAGCAGTGACACCGCTTGATGCGCGCCGGCGCCAAGGTCAGTGTTGCGGCCATTGGCATAACGCCGCCCCATGCGAGGGGCAAAGGCTGCCATGATCTTTTCACCCTCGGCGCGGGTTGCAATCCAGTCTGTCATCGGAAGGGTCTCATGCTTGAGGAGAAGAGATATCGGCGCAATAGGTCTCGACCAGCGGGCGCAGCGCGACGCGGGCCTTCAGCTTGGCGGCCATCAGATACATGCCGCCAATCTTTCGGTGCAAAAACAGCGTGGCGGCGGGCGGCACATGCGCAAGCTCGCGGTCGCGGCCAATCGCAAGCCCCATATCGCGCAAACGCTCCAGCAGATCGCTTTGGCCAAAATCAAACGGCTGATCTTGGCGCAGCGGCGCCATCGCGGTCTCGAACATGGCTTGGATCAGCGCCTGATGCTGCGGCGCGGTGGCTTGGCTGAAATAGCCAATGCGCAACATGGCGTCGCGCGTCGCTTCGGCTCCGCCCAAAAGCGCGACGCGCGCAAGCGCGCGAAACTGCGCCGCAAGCTCTGGCGCAATCGGCTGCACCGCGCCAAAATCCAGCAGCACGATGCGCTCTGTCGTCGGATCATAGCGATAATTGGCAAGGTTGGGATCGGTCTGCATCGCGCCAAACACAAACAGCTCGCGCAGCACAAGCTCGATCAGCGCCGCCGCCACCCGATCACGCAGCGCCTGTGGTGCGCCGACCAAACTGTCCAGCGGCGCACTTGGCACATAGCTCATCGCCAAGACCTGCGGCGTGCAAAGGGGCAGGTGCAGACTGGGCAGGGCAAAGATATCTGATCCTTGCAGCACCGCACCAAAGCGGGCCAGATGCTGCGCCTCGGCCTGATAATCGGCCTCGGCATGCAACTGACGCTTGGCCTCGGCCAGCAAGGGCGCAAGATCCATCCCGCGCGGCACCAGCCCGGGCAGACGCAACAGCGTCGCCATATTGTCGACATCGCTGTCGATGCTGGCACGCACACCGGGATATTGCACCTTGATCGCCAGATCTTGACCATCGCGCGTCACCGCCCGATGCACCTGCCCGATCGAGGCGGCGGCAAAGGGGCGCACATCGAACCGCGCAAAGCGGCTGTACCAGCCCGCCCCCCATTCAGCGTTCAGCGTGGTTTGCACCTGTTTGGGCGGCATGTGGCGGGCATCATCGCGCATTCGGCTTAAAAGCGCTGTCATCTCTTCGGGCAACACAAGACCTGTGTCCATCGACAGCATCTGGCCAAGTTTTAATGCCGCCCCGCGCAGATGCGACAGCCCATCGGTCAAGCGCAAGCCATTGGCAGGAGTGAACAAAAGCTCGGCCAGATCAGGCCGCTTGCCGCTGGCCAAAGATCGCAAGCCACCTGCCGCCACGCCCCCCATAATGCCCGTCGCAATGCGGCCAAATTGCAAAAACCGCGCGCCGCGCCCGCTGGGCACCGCGGCGCCTTTGTCCTGTGACGGCACATCTGCGCTCATGCTTGGCCCTCACCTTGGCTGGCGTTTTTGCGCAAGCGGCGCAGGTGCAGCCGGTAGATCAGCGGCGCCAGCGCGTGATCGTAAAGCGCGCAAGCGCTTTGAAACACCCCCGGCAAGCCGACAAACCACGCCAGCCAGCGATAACGCGGCATCTGCGCCCAAAGCACGCGAAACGCCGGAATGCCAGAACTTAAGCTTCCGTCATGCAAGACATAAAGCCGCCGCGCCGCCTGATCTGCCTCAAGCCCCCAAAGCGCGCAGGCCGCCGAATTCAGATCGTCAAAGCGGATCGGCAGCCGGTTTTCCCCCGCATAGCGGGCGTAATGCTGTATCTCAAAGTTACAGACAGGACAGGCGGCGTTATAAAGGACAGAGGTTTCTGCGGGGGTTTGTGCGGGTTTCATTTGCCTCAGCTAGGCCTGTTCCCGCCAAAGTCCAATGCAGCGCGGCAAGATCAAGCCCGCCAGGACAGACGCGCGTCATCAAGCCTGCGCGATGGGCCGAAATGGCGATAGAAACCGCGCGCCGCTGCCGCTATGCTGGCCGCGTTCGGTCGCCTTCCTTGCGGCCTCCTCTTAAAAGACAGGCAGCATCACATGACAGATACGCCCTATACCCCGCCCAAAACCTGGACCTGGGACAAAGAAAATGGCGGCAAATGGGCCGGCACCAACCGCCCAATTGCAGGCGCCACCCATGACGCAGAGCTGCCGCGCGGCATCCATCCGTTGCAGCTTTACTCGCTGGGCACGCCCAATGGCCAAAAGGTAACGATCCTGCTGGAAGAGTTGTTGGCGCTGGGGGAAACCGGCGCGGAATATGATGCGTTTTTGATTGATATCGGCAAGGGCGATCAGTTCTCCTCTGGCTTTGTAGCGGTGAACCCAAATTCGAAAATCCCGGCTCTGTTTGACACCACCACGGGCATTCGGGTTTTCGAATCTGGCGCGATCTTGCTGTATCTGGCTGAAAAGTTTGGCCATTTCCTGCCAAAGGATCTGAAAGCGCGCAGCGAAGTGATGAATTGGCTGTTCTGGCTGCAAGGCTCGGCCCCCTATCTGGGCGGCGGCTTTGGCCATTTCTACGCCTATGCGCCGGAAAAGTTTGAATATCCGATCAACCGCTTTGCGATGGAAGCCAAGCGTCAGATGGATGTGCTGGACCGCGAGCTGGCGCAGAACCGCTATCTGGGCGGCGATGAGTACAGCATCGCCGATATGGCGACCCTGCCATGGTATGGCAATTTGGTTATGGGCGAGGCCTATAACGCGGGCGAGTTTCTGGATGTCGGGTCGTATAAAAACCTGCTGCGTTGGGCGACCGAGCTGCGCGCGCGCCCTGCCGTGCAACGCGGGCGCATTGTGAACCGCACTTGGGGCCCTGCCTCGGAACAGCTGCGCGAGCGCCATGATGCCTCGGATTTCGATCTGCGCACGGCAGATAAGCTTTAGGGGTGCAAAGCCCCCCCGTGGTGCAGCTTTGCGCTGCGGGGGGAGGCTTGAAAAGCGGCGCCAGTATTGTCTTGCTGGGGGGCGCGAGGCGTGGTTACCTAAAATTGGCAATTCGCCAAATTTTAGGAGTTTTATTGTGAAACCAATGCGTTATATCGCAATCGCCCTGTCATGCTGCCTTGGCACTTCTGCCATCGCCAGCGGGCTGGACTTCACGATCGACAATGAAACCGGCTATGATATTCGCGCCGTCTACATTGATGCCAATGCCAGCAACGTCTGGACCGAGGATGTGATGGGCCGCGATATTTTGGAAGATGGCGCGGCCGTCGACATCACCTTTGACGAAGGCCAAGACAGCTGCATGTGGGACGTAAAGGTGGATTGGACCGAAGATTACCCCGCCACAGTCTGGAGCAATCTGAACCTTTGCGACATCTCGAAGCTGACGCTGAAATACAACCGCGACACCGATGTGACCACCGCTTTTACTGAATGATCCAGCCAGCTTAGGCTTGGCGGGGGCCTATCGCGCGGCAAGGCCCCCGCCTATTCACCGGAAGGCACCAACGGCCTGCGAATTTGATTTGCACCAAAGCGCTAAGCAAGAGATATATCGAGGCAAAGCCAATCTGCGGCGCAGCCTGTGCTTGCGCCCGCCCTTTATGAAAGCCGCCATGACCGCCCTGCGCAGCGATACCCCCGCGAAATCTTCCTATGACGTCATCATCATCGGCGGGGCCATGCTTGGCTCGGCCACCGCTTGGTTTTTGGCGCAGAATGCCGATTTCAACGGCTCGGTCTTGGTGATTGAACGCGACCCAAGCTATGCTTTGGCTGCGACCTCGCATACCAATTCCTGCATCCGCCAGCAGTTTTCCAACCCGCTGAATGTGCAGATCTCGCAGTTTGGCGCGGAATTTGTGCAAAACCTGCCGCGCTATATGGGGGCTGCATCGGGTGCGCCCAGCCTAAAGATCCAGAACTTTGGCTATATGTATCTGGCCGACAGCCCGGCTTTTGCCGAGGTTTTGCGCGCAAGCCATGCGGTGCAGGCCGCCGCAGGATCCGCCACGCGCTTGCTGACGGCCGATCAGATCAAGGCGGAATACCCGTTTTACAACACTGACGATCTGATTTTGGGCTCGATCAACACCGTCAACGAGGGGTATTTTGACGGCATCACCGTTTTTGACCAATTCCGTCGCGGCGCGCGCGCGGGCGGGGTCGAGTATCTGGCAAATGAGGTTGTAGCCCTCACCAAAAACGCCGCCGGCACGCGGGTTGAAAGTGTCACGCTGAGATCGGGCGAGGTGATCGCTTGCGGCCAGATCGTCAATGCTTCGGGCACGCGCGGGGCGGTGACGGCGGCAATGGCAGGGATCAGCATCCCGATTGCCCCGCGCAAGCGCTTTACTTGGGTGTTTAGCGCCGAGACGCCGCTCGACCGGCCGCTGCCGCTGACCATCGACCCGTCTGGTCTGCATGTGCGCCAAGACGGTGCCACCACCTATATGGCGGGCGGTCATACCGAGGCCGATCCAACGGTCGAATTTGACGATTTCGAGATGGATCACGCGCTGTGGCAAGACCATATCTGGCCCCTGCTTGCCACCCGCATTCCCGCCTTCGAGGCGATCAAGGTACAGCGCGAATGGGCGGGGCATTATGATTTCAACACGCTGGATCAAAACGCCATCACCGGCCCGCACAGCGAGGTTGCGAACTTTTTCTTTCTGAACGGATTTTCCGGCCACGGCCTGCAACAAAGCCCGGCCATGGGGCGCGGCACCGCCGAATATCTGACCTATGGCGGCTATCGCAGCTTGGATCTCAGCCCCTTTGGCTTTGACCGTATCACCCAGAACCGCCCGTTTTTCGAGACAGCGATCATCTAACGCAAAAGGGCCGCATCAGCTGCGGCCCTTTTTCAAATCCTGAGGCCCGCCTTATTCGTCGGGCAGTTGCCGCACCGCCCCGGTCGCCGCCGAGGTGGCAAACAGCCCATAAGCCCGCAGCGCTTGCGAGATTTTGCGCGCACGCGGCTTGGCAGGTTTCCAACCGGCGGCATCTTGCGCCGCACGGCGGCTGGCAAGCTCTGCCTCTGAAACGATCAGCTGGATCGAGCGGTTGGGGATATCAATCTCGATCCGGTCGCCTTCATTGACCAAACCGATCAAGCCACCCGAAGCCGCCTCTGGCGAGACATGGCCAATCGACAGACCCGAGGTGCCGCCCGAAAAACGCCCATCGGTCAACAGCGCGCAATCCTTGCCCAGACCTTTGGATTTCAAATAGCTGGTCGGATAGAGCATTTCCTGCATCCCCGGCCCGCCCTTTGGCCCTTCATAGCGGATCACCAAGACATCGCCCTTGTTGATCTTATTGGACAAAATCGCCTCAACAGCGGCGTTCTGGCTTTCAAACACCCGTGCGGGGCCTGCAAAAACCAAGATGCTGTCATCGACGCCTGCGGTCTTCACAATGCAGCCTTCCAGCGCGATATTGCCCGACAGCACCGCCAAACCGCCATCCTTCGAGAACGGGGTTTTGGCCGAACGGATCACGCCGTTTTCGCGGTCGCGGTCAAGGCTGGCCCATTTGCGGCTTTGGCTAAAGGCGACTTGCGTCGGCACGCCGCCCGGAGCTGCAAGGAACAGCTCCTCTACCGCGGGATCGTTCGAGCGGCTGATGTCCCAAAGGTCAATCGCGGCGCCCAAGCTGGGCGCATGCACGGTCGGGCAATCGCGGTTCAACAGGCCTGCGGCATCGAGCTGCCCCAAGATCGCAAAAATCCCGCCTGCGCGGTGGACGTCTTCCATGTGAACGTCTTGCTTGGCGGGGGCGACCTTGCACAGCACCGGCACGCGGCGGCTTAGGGCGTCGATGTCATCCATGTTGAAATCAATCCCGCCCTCATGGGCGGCGGCCAGAATATGCAGCACGGTATTGGTCGACCCGCCCATCGCGATGTCCAGCGTCATCGCGTTTTCAAAGGCGGCTTTGCTGGCGATATCGCGCGGCAGCAGGCCTTTTTCGTTGCCCTCGTAGTGGCGCTTGGTGATGTCAACGATGACGCGGCCAGCTTTCAAAAACAGCTCTTGGCGCGCCGAATGGGTCGCAAGCGTCGAGCCATTGCCGGGCAGCGACAGCCCCAGCGCTTCGGTCAGGCAGTTCATCGAATTGGCGGTGAACATCCCCGAGCAGGACCCGCAGGTCGGGCAGGCCGCAGCCTCAACCGCTGCCACATGTTCGTCCGACACGGAATCGTCCGCCGCAACCACCATGGCGTCGACCAGATCCAGCGCCAGTTCCTTGCCGTCGATCACGACCTTACCGGCCTCCATCGGCCCGCCGGACACAAAGACCACCGGAATGTTCAGCCGCATCGAGGCCATCAGCATGCCGGGGGTGATTTTATCGCAGTTGGAAATGCACACCATCGCATCGGCGCAATGGGCATTGACCATATATTCCACCGAATCCGCGATCAATTCGCGCGAGGGCAGCGAATAAAGCATGCCATCATGCCCCATCGCGATGCCGTCATCGACGGCGATGGTGTTGAATTCTTTGGCGACACCGCCTGCGGCCTCGACCTCGCGGGCCACCATTTGGCCAAGGTCTTTCAGGTGAACGTGACCCGGCACGAATTGGGTGAAAGAGTTCACAATCGCGATGATCGGCTTGCCAAAATCGCCATCCTTCATCCCCGTTGCGCGCCAAAGCCCGCGCGCGCCCGCCATATTGCGGCCATGGGTGGTGGTTCTGGAACGATAGACGGGCATAGGATCATCCTTAAGGTCAGGGCGAGAATTCTGCGGACTGCCGCAAATACATGCCCCCAAGGATGGCGCGGATCAAGGGTCAAACGCCAAAACACTGCGAAATCGCGCAAATCGGCGCAAAAGAGATGGGCGTAAGGCTCTGGCAGCAAAGCCGCAGCCTTGGCGGCAAAATCCCTGTCCAATATAGCACAGATTGCGGTTTGACTTGTCAAAACCACCAGCAGTGCTTGCCCCACGCCCCGCTTGCCGTTATCACCAAGCCAAACATTATAGGCGGACGCCATGCGCATTCTGATCACCAATGACGACGGCATTAACGCCCCGGGGCTTGTGACCCTGACCAAGATCGCCACCGAGCTGGCAGGCCCGCAGGGCGAGGTCTGGACAGTCGCCCCCGCCTTTGAACAATCCGGCGTCGGCCATTGCATCAGCTATACCCATCCGATGATCAACGCCAAGCTGGCCGAGCGGCGCTATGCGGTCGAAGGCTCGCCTGCTGATTGCGTGCTTGCCGGGGTTTACGATGTGCTGGGCGGCCATAAGCCCGATCTGGTGCTGTCTGGCGTCAATCGCGGCAACAACGCGGGCGAGAATGTGCTGTATTCCGGCACCATTGGTGCGGCAATCGAGGCGGCCTTGCACGGCATCCCTGCGATTGCGCTATCGCAATATATGGGCGCGGCCACCAATGGCTTGGACGATCCGTTTGAGGCCGCAGCCACCCACGGTGCAACCGTCATCCGCAATCTGCTGGAACGGGCGATCTGGACCAATGACGATTATCGCGTGTTCTATAACGTGAATTTCCCACCCTGCCCTGCGCATCTGGTCAAAGGCAGCCGCGTCACCGCCCAAGGCTTTCGCCGCGATGTCAGCTTTGGCATCGAGCCTTACACAGCCCCCTCGGGCAAGCGGTTCTTGTGGATCAAGGGCGGCGCGCAGGCCACGCCGACGCTGCCGGGCACCGATGTGCATGCCAATCTTGACGGCTATATCTCGATCACGCCGCTGCGCTGCGATCTGACCGCGCATGACCTGCTGGCCGATCTGACCGAGCGGCTTGCATGAGCGAAAACGACGCGCCTCAGGACGGCTCGGCCGCAGAACAGAAAATGCGGTTTCTGTTCGCGCTGCGCTCGCGCGGGGTAACAGACAGCCGTGTGCTGTCGGCGATGGAAGCGGTGGATCGCGGGCTGTTCGTGCGCGGGCTGTTTGCCGAACGCGCCTATGAGGATATGCCGCTGCCGATCCCTTGCGGCCAGACCATCAGTCAGCCGTCAGTCGTTGGCATCATGACCCAAGCGCTAAATGTGCAGCCGCGCGACACCGTGCTCGAGGTTGGCACTGGCTCTGGCTATCAGGCCGCTATTCTGGCGCATCTGGCGCGCAGGGTCTATACCGTGGACCGCCACCGCCGGCTTGTGCGCGAGGCGCAAGAGCTGTTTCGCGAGCTTGGTTTGGTCAATATCGTGGCGATGTCGGCCGATGGCAGCTTTGGGTTGCCCGAAACCGCGCCTTTTGATCGCATTATCGTGACTGCCGCGGCCGAAGACCCGCCCGGACCGCTCTTGGCGCAGTTAAAGCTTGGCGGTATCATGGTTGTGCCTGTGGGCCAGTCCGATACTGTGCAACATCTGATTAAAGTGACCCGCCTTGCCACGGGCTATGATTACGAAGAACTTCGGCCGGTGCGCTTTGTGCCCTTGCTTGAAGGTATCAGCAGCGAATGAAAGCCCCGCGAGACAACGCGGGCCAAAGTAAAGAGGCCAGCATGACCCATCAGACCCTTGCATTCTCGACCCGCCCCAGCGCGCTTGTGCGGCCCGCTTTGGGGCTGACGGCGCTTTTGATGCTTGGGGCCTGTAATGCCAGCAATCCGCTGGATTGGGATCTGCGCACCGGGCCAAATTCGGGCGATACCTCGGTGGCAGCCGTCAGCGCCTTGGACCAACGCCCGCAGGCCGATGCGCGCGGCGTGATTTCTTATCCCACCTATCAAGTGGCACTGGCGCAGCGCAATGACACGGTGATGAGCCTGGCCAAGCGCGTTGGCGTGCCGCCAGATCAGCTGGCCAGCTATAATGCGTTGCGCCCAGCTGATACCCTGCGGGCGGGCGAGGTTTTGGCGCTGCCCACCCGTGTGGCCGCCGCCGACATTCCCACCACCGGCGGCGTGATCGGCGAGACCGCAGCCCCCGGTCGGGTTGACGTCAGCACCATCGCCACCACTGCATTGAACCGTGTCGATGCCCAAAGCCCTGCCGCCACTCCCACCAGCAAGCAAGTGCAGCCGCAAACCTTGCAGTCCCAGCCGATCCGCCATCAGGTCAAGCGCGGCGAAACCGCCTTTACCATTGCGCGGCTTTACGGTGTGCCAGTGCGGTCTTTGGGCGAATGGAACAGCCTTGGCACCGATCTTGAAGTGCGCGAGGGGCAATATCTGATCATTCCAACCTCAAGCGCGCCACCAGCCAATTTGGTGGCCGAGACAGCCACAGCTCCGGGCACGCCAACACCGCTGGCGCCGCCGCCCTCGGCAAAAACACCGCTGCCCGCCGAAAAGACCCAGCCCGCTGCGCAAACCGCCGCGCCTGCCCCCGTGGCAGACCTTGGCAAAGACCGCACCGCCGTCTCGGCATCAGCCTTCGAGATGCCCGTGCAGGGCAAAATCATCCGCAGCTATGTCAAGAAAAAGAACGACGGCATCGACATTGCAGCCCCTGCGGGCACGGCGGTGAAATCGGCAGCCGATGGCGTGGTCGCGGCAATCACCAAAGACACAACCGGCACGCCAATCGTCGTGATCCGCCATGCCGATGGCATTCTGACGGTCTATGCCGGGGTTGACGGGCTTAAGGTCGCCAAGGGCGCTGCGGTCAAGCGCGGCCAAACCATTGCAGCCGTGCGCAACGCCGAACCCGCATTCGTGCATTTCGAAGTGCGCAAGGGCGTCGATTCCGTCGATCCGATGAGCTATCTGCAATAAGGCGCTTGGGGGGGGCCGTGCGCCGCCCCCCGACCCTGCCGGGCTTAAGCCTTTGTCACCAAGACCTTGTCGATCCGCAGGCCGTCCAGATCCACCACTTCAAAGCGATAGCCCTCGGCCAGCAGCGCATCGCCCAAGGCAGGAATGCGGCCCAATTGGTGCAGCACCAGCCCCGCCACCGTGTCATATTCCCCCGCCAGATCGCGCGACAGCGCCAGCCGGTCGCAAAGCTCGTCCGCAGGCATCCAGCCCGAAACGATCAGACTGCCATCGCCCCGCTCGACCAGCGCCGGTTCGTCCAATTCAGACGAGCGCACCGCCCCAGTGATCGCCTCTAGCACATCATCAGTGGTGATAATGCCCTGAAAGGTGCCATATTCATCATAGACCAAAGCCAAATGATCGCGGCTTTTTTGCAAGATCGCCAGCACATCCAAAGCGTCCGACAGTTCTGACACCACCGGCACATCGCGCAGCAGCGCGCGCAGATCCAAGGCCTCGCGGCGCGACACCGCCTGAAAGGCATCGGCAAGCGTGACAATCCCCACCACCTCGCCGGTCTCGCGGCTTTGCACCGGCATGCGCGGCCGCGCGATTTTGCGAATGGCGGCCACCGCTTCGGCCGAGCTTGCCTCTAGATCCAGCATGGTGATCTCGTGGCGCGGCGTCATCAGTGCGCGGGTGGCGCGATCGCCCAGCCGCATCACGCCCGCCATCATCTCGCGCTCGCCATCCTCTAGCACGCCGCCGGCATGGGCTTCGGTCAACAGCGAATGCACCTCTTCTTCGGTGACACGGTTGTCTTGCGCGCCGCCCTGCCCCAGCAGCCAAAGCAACAATCGGCTCGACCCATCCAGCAGCCAAACCAAAGGCGCAGCCAACAGGCTTAGACCGGCCAAAATCGGCGCCACCCAAATCGCGATGGCTTCGGCATTGCGCAGTGCGATCTGTTTTGGCACCAATTCGCCAACCACCAAAGACACATAAGTCAGCACCACCACCACGCCGCCGACGCCAAAGGTCGCAGCCCAATCCGCCGCCACGCCTTGCATCAGCAGCCAATCCGCCAGCCGCGCGCCCAAGGTCGCCCCCGAAAACGCGCCCGACAAAACGCCGACCAAAGTGATACCGATTTGCGCGGTAGACAGCAGCCGCCCGGGGTTTTCCGCCAAGCGCAGCGCCACAGAGGCACCACGGCTTTTGCCCGCCAGTGCCTTAAGCCGCGCCGGGCGCGCCGACAAAACCGCCAGCTCTGACATCGCCAAAACACCGTTCAGCGCAATAAGCGCCACGACAATAAAAAGTTCTGTAATCATAGCCGCAAGATCATCGTTGGCGCGCGAAATAACAAGACCTGTCGCGCCTAAACCGAAACCCCATGCCGTGCCGCCAAATCGCAAAAGAACTGCCACGCCACCCGACCCGAACGCGAGCCACGGGTGACCTGCCATTCAATCGCCTCGGCGCGCAGCGCGCTTGCCTCGACCACCAGCCCATGCGCCGCGCAATAGCCGTCAATCATCGCCAGATATTCGTCTTGCGAACAGGAATAGAACCCCAGCCACAGCCCAAAACGATCTGACAGCGACACCTTTTCTTCCACCGCTTCGGTGGAATGGATTGCCGCTTGGGTTTCATTCTCGATCATGTCGCGCGGCATCAGATGCCGGCGGTTCGAGGTGGCATACATCAGCACATTCTCGGGCCGCCCCTCGATGCCGCCATCCAGCACCGCTTTCAGCGATTTGTAATGCTCGTCGTCATGGCTAAAGCTCAGATCATCGCAAAACAGGATAAAGCGGTAGGGCGCCGCACGCAGATGCGACAGCAGGCGCTGCACCGATGGCAGGTCTTCGCGGGCAAGTTCGACGATCTTCAGATCATGGCCTTCGCCGCGCACTTGCGCGTGCACCGCTTTGACAAGACTGGATTTTCCCATGCCCCGCGCGCCCCACAAAAGCGCGTTATTGGCAGACAAGCCACGGGCAAAATGGCGGGTGTTTTCCAGCAGCGTATCGCGCGCCCGGTTCACCCCGATCAGCAGGTCCAGATCGACCCGCGACACCTTTACGATCGGCTGCAAGCGGTCTGGTCCCGTGGCCCAAGCAAAGGCCTCGGCGGCAAAATCGGGCGCGGGCTCTGGCGCTGGGGCCAAACGCTCCAGCGCCTCAGCGATACGGATCAGCACATCATTCATCGTCTTCGTCCGGTTCTACCCAAGTGCCATCGGCCCGTTCACGCGCCTCGCGGTCACGTTCAAATCGCGCAATCATCCAGATCGACACTTCATAAAGCGGATAGATCGCAAGGAACAAGATCAACTGGCTGACCACATCGGGCGGTGTCACAATCGCCGCAATCGCCAAAATCGCGATCACCGCATATTTGCGCGTTGCCCGCAGACCAGCCGAAGAAATGATCCCCGCCTTGCCCATCAGCGTCAGCAAAACCGGCAGCTGAAAGCACAGCCCAAAGGCCATGATGAACTTCATGCTCAGGCTTAAAAACGCATCCGCCGAGCCTTGAAACTTGGTGCTGGCCAAGACCTGCGCGCCAAGTTCAGCGGTCTTGCCACCGATCCAAGTCGGCAGTTGCTTGTCCTGAAAGCCCAGAAAGAAATCAAAGGCAAAGGGCAGAATGATGAAATAGGCAAAAGCCGCCCCAATCGCGAACATGATCGGCGAGGCCAGCAAAAACGGCAAAAACGCATTCTTTTCATTGCGGTAAAGCCCCGGCGCCACGAAACGCCACATGTGATAGCCCACCACCGGAAAGGCCAGCGCAAAGCCGCCCCAAGTTGCGATCTTAATGGCGACGAAAAAGCCTTCCTGCGGCGAGATCAACACAAGATTGCATTCCTGCATCCGTGACGCCAGCGCCGTACACAGCGGTTTTGACAGCATCAGGAACAGCTCGTCCGAGACATAATAGGCGATGCAAAAACAGGCCGCAAAGGCCAGCAGTGAATACATCACCCGCGTGCGCAGCTCTTTCAGATGTTCGATCAGCGGCGCGCTTGATCCATCTACATCATCGACATCGCTCATGCTTCATCTGCCTTTTTGGTCTTGCGCGGAGCGCGGGGCGGCTTGGCGGCGGCGGCTTCGGCCACCACTGGCTTTTTCGCCCGAGGTTTTGGCGCGGGCTTGTCAGCGGCGGCGGTTGCGGGCTTGGCCTCGACCGCCTTCAGCTTTTCGCTGGTTTCCGCCAGAATCGCCTTTTTCGCCGCCTGCTTGTCCATCAGCGCCTGTGTTTCCGGCCCAAGAATGGTTTGCGTGGTCACCGCCGGTGGCGTCGCGGGCATCGGCGGTGGCGTCAGGGGGCGTGCGGGGCCGCTGGGTTTGGCGGCATTCTTGATCGGATCCCATTTCTCGAACCGATCTGCGGCCTCTTTGACCTTATCAAGCCCCATGCCCTTGGCCGAGGTCGCCGATTTCAGATCCTTGGCAACATCTTTAATGCCGGTATCGGCAGCCGCCTGCTCCATCGCGCGCGAAAACTCGCGCCCCATGGATTTGATCTTGGCGGTAAAGCGGCCAATCTGGCGGAACATTTGCGGCAAGTCCTCAGGACCAACCACGATAAGCGCGATAATGCCGATCAACAGCAGTTCGGCAAAGCCGATATCACCAAACATCTTGCGTCTGCCCTTTCAAGGCTAAGTCAAGGAACAGCAAAAACGGCAAGGCCGCCCTGCGAACCGATCAGACCTTGTCTTTTGGCTCGGGTGTGACGTCCTTGGCCTCGTCAGCGGCAGCCTTTTCGATTTCAGCCGAGCCGTCCGATACGCCCTTTTTAAAGGCAGTGATGCCCTTGCCGACTTCGCCCATCAGGCTTGACACCTTGCCACGGCCAAACAGCACCAAAACCACGACAGCGATCAACAGCAGTTGAAGCGGACCCATTTGCATTTACGCATTCCCTTTTTGCAGGCCGCATCTGCGCGGCGCCTTCCAAAGCAGAGTTACCGACAAACCCGCGCATGAAAAGCGAAATCGCGCCTGTTTGCCCTGCCATCGCCCCCCTTTACCCCTATATAACTGACAGCTATATGTCAGTTGTCATAATTGAAGAAAGCCACGATGAGCCGCACCGACCGCCTGTTTGATGTGATCCAGATCTTGCGCGATGGTCGCTTGCATCGGGCCTCGGATATGGCGCAGCGGTTGGATGTTTCGGTGCGCACGATCTGGCGCGATGTCACCACGCTGATGGCCTCGGGCCTGCCGGTCGAGGGCGAGCGTGGCGTCGGTTATATCTTGCGCGCGCCGATCACCCTGCCGCCGATGCTGCTCTCGGCGCAGGAATTGGACGCGCTGCGAGAAGGTCTGCGGCTGGCTGCACGCGCGCCCGATGCGCCGCTGGCGCGGGCGGCGCGCAAATTGGCCAAGCGCATCGCCGCCGTCACCCCCGCACCGCAAAGCGATCCTGATCAGCTGTTTGGCGTCTCGGGGCGCAGCGAAAACCGCGCGCCGAAACATCTGCCCCCCCTGCGCCGTGCGATCAAAGCCCGCGAAAGGGTCACCGTCAGCTACCTGGACCCGCGCGGATTCGAAAGCCACCGCGATGTCTGCCCGCTTGCGCTGGACCGCGAGGGCCGCATTGCCACCTTGGTCAGCTATTGCGAGGCGCGCGCGGGGTTTCGGGTGTTTCGGATGGACAGGATCATTGCGGTGGCGGCCACGGGCGAAAGGTTCAGCCTGCCACAAGGCGCTGGTCTTGCCGAATATCGCGCAGCCCTTGCAAAGGATTAGGCGGCTGCAAAGACATGGCAGCGGTCGCGTCGGATCATCAGCCACAGCGGCGTGCCCAGTTTTGGCAAAAACACCCCCGGCACCGAGGCTGTCAGCACCGAGCCGTCAAGCTCCATGCGAAACTCGACCAGGCTTTCGCGCCCCAGATAGCGCGCGCGCTGCACCACGCCGCGCGCCGCCGTGCCTTCGGTTTGCGTCGGATTGGGCCCGCGTCCGGCGCGGTCAAAGTCGATTTTCAGATGCTGCGGCCGGATCACAATATCGACCTTGGCCCCGTCCGCATAGCCGGGCGTCAGAAAGGCGCCAAAGGGTGTCTGGGTCAATGCCCCGCGAGAGGTGCCGCTGATCACATTGATATCGCTGAAAAAAGCCGCAGCCGCGCGGTCGGTCGGTTTGTTATAGATATTATAGGGCGCGCCGCGCTGCACCAGCCTGCCGCCCCGCATCAGCGCGATTTCATCGGCCATCCGCATCGCCTCATCGGGTTCATGCGTCACCAGCAGCACCGCAGCGCCTTCGGCCTTTAGCACCTCGAGCGTGGTGTCGCGAATGCCGTCGCGCAGGCGGTTGTCCAACCCCGAAAACGGCTCGTCCATCAGCATCACGCGCGGGCGCGGCGCCAGCGCACGCGCCAAGGCCACCCGCTGCGCCTCGCCGCCCGACAGCTGGTGCGGATGCTTGGCCTGAAAGCCGGAAAGGTTCACCTTTTCAAGCAGTTCATCAACGCGCCGCTGTTTGTCACCGCGCCCGCCTTGCAGGCCAAAGCCCACGTTCCCCGCCACAGTCAGATGCGGAAACAGCGCGAAATCTTGAAACATCAGCCCAACGCCGCGCGCCTCGGGGGGCTGATTTACCCCTGCGCCAAACACCGTCTGTCCGTCAATAACGATCCGACCCGCCGAGGGCCTCTCGACCCCCGCGATCATCCGCAGGCTGGTGGATTTACCGCAGCCCGATGGCCCCAAAAGACACATCACCTGCCCCGCCGCGACCTGCAAACTTAGGTCAGACACCACATCGCGGCCGCCAAATTGGCAGCCAAGCGATTGGATTTCAAGGCGAACAGCGGCTGTCATTATATCCCAACAGATTTGCTTGGTCTTTCTAGCAGCCGCTGCGCCCTAGGGCAAGATCACAGCGTGGTATTGACCGCGCCGCCATCCAGCAAGATGTTCTGCCCCACCATAAAGCCCGCATGCTGGCTGCACATAAACGCGCAAGTTGCGCCAAATTCGGCCGCCGTGCCATAACGGCGCGCGGGGATGCTGGCTTGGCGTTCGGCCATGGCCGCGGCCATAGTGATGCCGCGCGCGGCCACCACGCCCTCATCCAGCGACACCGCGCGGTCGGTGGCATGAATGCCGGGCAGCAAGTTGTTGATCGTCACACCAAAAGGCGCAACTTGGCGCGCAGTGCCGCCAACATAGCCGGTCAGCCCCGCCCGTGCCGCATTGGAAAGCCCCAGTTGCGGAATCGGTGACTTGACCGATTGCGATGTGATATTGACCACCCGCCCCCAGCCCTGCGCGATCATCGCAGGCAGCAGCGCCTTCATCAGCGCAATCGGCGTCAACATATTGGCGTCCAGCGCTTTGATAAAATCATCGCGGCTCCAATCAGACCAGACACCGGGCGGTGGGCCGCCGGCGTTTGTGACCAAGATATCCAGCCTTCCCGCGGCAGCCAGCACTTCCGCGCGCCCTGCCTCGGTGGTGATATCGGCCGCCACTGTCGTGACCTGCACACCAAAGCCCCGCAGATCGGCCGCCGTGGCCTCCAGCGCCTCGGCCCCGCGCGCGTTGATCACAAGATCCACCCCCGCCTCGGCCAAAGCCATTGCACAGCCGCGCCCCAAGCCCTTGGAGGCCGCACAGACCAATGCCCGCTTGCCCTTAATCCCCAGATCCATCTTCGCCTCCCTGGTTTTGCGCCAGCCTAACAGCAGCCCCGCGCAAAAGCCAAGCGTTGCGAAATCACCGCAATCTTACCTATAAAAAGCCGCAATATATTGGAAACCTGCATCAAAGTGCGTTTTCCCTCCACCGGCCGGCGTGTATCCTGCCCGAGTCACCTGCCCGTTTTGGGTTTTGTTCCGTGTTACCTTGTGTTTGAAATCAGGCCGATGTCCCAAGCCGCTGCCCCTCTTCCCGGCCAAGCCGTCCAAGTCCTTGCGGCGCAGGCGATCTATGTGATCACCGGCGTCAATGTTGGCGACGGGCTTGAAGGCGTGGACGAGGTCTGCTTGGGCGATATCTATGCGCTAGATCCAGCCGAGACGCCGCGCCGGCTGGTGGTCAGCAAGGCCGCCTCGGGCGCGCAACATATTGGCGCGGGCAGCGAAATTGGCGACATCGGCGCGCGGATCCGCTTTGAGGCACGCTATACCTTTATGGCCGATGATGGCGATAAGGTCGAGATTTTACTGATTTCACTGCCAGACCACAGCCGCTTTGCCCTGCCACTGTCACCGATGAGCGCGCAGGCAGATTATACTTTGCTTAAACAAGAAGAGGCGCCGCAAGAGGTTAGCCTGTCAGATCTGCTGTGCATTTCCTTTGCACGCGGCACCATGATCACGCTGGCCTCGGGCGCGCAGCGCGCCATCGAGGATCTGCACCCCGGCGATAAGGTTCTCACCCGCGATCACGGGCCACAGGCGATTGCTTGGGTTGGGCGGGCGACGCTGCGCGCAGTGGGGGCCTTTGCGCCAGTGCTGATCACCGCAGGCACCTTGGGCAATTCTGGTGATCTGATCGTCAGCCAGCACCACCGGATGTTTCTTTATCAGCGTAAACGCAGCGCAGGCCTGCCCACCTCTGAACTTTTGGTGCAAGCAAAGCATCTGGTCGATGGCGATCGGGTGCTTTTGCGCGAAGGTGGCTTTGTCGATTTCTTCAGTCTGGTGTTTGAACAGCACGAGATCATCTATGCCGAGGGCATTCCCGCCGAAAGCCTGATGGTCAATGATGCCACCGTACAGCGGCTGCCTGCGCAGCTTTCGGCAGATGTGCGGGCGCGCTTTCCGGGGCTTAGTCAGAACCAACACTTCGGCACCGAAGCCGGCCGCAGTTTTCTGGACAAGGTCGGCACTGCGGCACTGTTCAAACCCGCCCCACCCGAACCACCACCGCAGCGCCGCTAAAGCCCGCGCGGCGCTGGTTGTGGCGCTGGACGCGCCGCGCGCTTTGGGCTAAAGCCCAGCCCATCATGACCCAAACCAATGCCCCCACGCTTCCGCCCGAAATCGCCCGCCGCCGGACCTTTGCGATCATTTCGCACCCCGACGCCGGCAAAACCACGCTGACCGAAAAATTCCTGCTGTTTGGCGGCGCGATCCAGATGGCAGGCCAAGTGCGCGCCAAAGGCGAAGCGCGCCGCACGCGGTCTGACTTTATGAAGATGGAGCAAGAGCGCGGCATCTCGGTTTCGGCCAGTGCGATGTCTTTTGATTTCCGCCAGTACCGCTTTAATCTTGTCGACACCCCAGGCCACTCGGATTTTTCCGAAGACACCTACCGCACCCTGACGGCGGTGGATGCTGCGATCATGGTGATTGATGGCGCCAAGGGCATCGAAAGCCAAACGCAAAAGCTGTTCGAAGTCTGCCGGATGCGCGATCTGCCGATCCTGACCTTTTGCAACAAGATGGACCGCGAAAGCCGCGACACCTTCGAGATCATCGACGAGATTCAAGAAAATCTGGCGATTGATGTGTCGCCCGCAAGCTGGCCCATCGGCATGGGGCGCGATTTCATCGGGGCCTATGATCTGCTGCACGACCGGCTGGAAATCATGGACCGTGCCGACCGCAACAAGGTGGCCGAAACCATCCAGATCAGCGGCTTGGATGACCCGAAACTGGCCGAGCATATTCCGCCCGCGCAACTTGCGCAGCTGCGTGAAGAGCTTGAAATGGCGCGCGAATTGCTGCCCGCCTTTGACCGCGCGGCCTTCCTGAACGGCTCGATGACGCCGATCTGGTTCGGCTCTGCGATCAACTCCTTTGGCGTCAAAGACCTGATGGATGGCATGGCCGAATACGGGCCAGAGCCGCAGCCGCAAAAGGCGGCCGAGCGTCAGATTGCCGCCGATGAAACCGCAGTGACCGGCTTTGTCTTCAAGGTTCAGGCCAATATGGACGCCAAGCACCGCGACCGCGTGGCCTTTGTGCGGCTGGCCTCGGGCCATTTCACCCGCGGCATGAAGATGCTGCATGTGCGCAGCAAAAAGCCGATGGCGATTGCCAATCCGGTGATGTTTCTGGCCGCCGACCGCGAATTGGCCGAAGAGGCTTGGGCCGGCGACATCATTGGCATTCCCAACCACGGCCAGTTGCGGATTGGCGATGCGCTGACCGAAGGCGAGGCGCTGCATTTCACCGGCATTCCGTCCTTTGCGCCGGAACTTTTGCAAGTGGTGCGCGCGGGCGATCCGATGAAGGCCAAGCACCTTGAAAAGGCGCTGTTCCAATTCGCCGAAGAAGGTGCGGCCAAGGTGTTTAAACCGATGATCGGCTCGGGCTTTATCGTGGGCGTCGTTGGTGCGTTGCAATTTGAAGTTCTGGCCAGCCGGATCGAGCAGGAATACTCGCTGCCCGTGCGTTTTGAACCCAGTCAGTTCACCAGCGCCCGCTGGGTTTCGGGCACCAAGATCGAGGTTGATAAATTCATCAACGTCAACAAAGGCCATATCGCGCTCGACAGCGACGGCGACACGGTGTTTTTGACCCGCCTAAAATGGGATATCGACCGGATCGAACGCGATTACCCACAGGTCAAACTGACCGCGACCAAGGAAATGATGGTCTAAAACGCACCGCGGTGATGGGTCTGCTGCGGTTTTTCAGCCGTTATCGGCGCAAAAGCCGCAGTATCCTTGACCTGCCGCCCATTTTCCGCTATCCGCGCGGCAGGGTCCAATGACCCAGACGCCGGGACGCCCGGAAAGTAGCGTCCCTTCATTTCATGCGGGCCGACCCCGCATAACTAGGACGCAAATGACGAAATTCTCAGATCTCGCGCTGGATCCCCGCGTGCTTAAGGCCGTGGCAGAAGCCGGCTATGAAACGCCAACCCCGATCCAAGCCCAAGCCATCCCGCACGCTTTGCAAGGCAAAGACGTTTTGGGCATCGCTCAGACCGGCACTGGCAAAACCGCCAGCTTTACGCTGCCAATGATCACCCTGCTGGGCAAAGGCCGCGCCAAAGCGCGGATGCCCCGCAGCCTGGTCTTGGCCCCCACCCGCGAGCTTGCAGCGCAAGTGGCGGAAAACTTTGACGTTTATGCCAAATACACCAAGCTGACCAAGGCCCTGCTGATTGGCGGCGTGTCCTTTGGCGAACAAGACAAGCTGATCGACCGTGGCGTCGATGTGCTGATCGCCACCCCGGGCCGCCTGCTCGATCACCACGAGCGCGGCAAATTGCTGCTGACCGGCGTGCAGATCATGGTGGTGGACGAGGCCGACCGCATGCTCGACATGGGTTTTATCCCCGATATCGAGCGGATCTTCAGCCTGACCCCCTTTACCCGTCAGACCTTCTTCTACTCGGCGACCATGGCCCCCGAAATTGAACGCATCACCAACACCTTCCTGACCGGTGCGGTCAAAATCGAAGTGGCGCGTCAGGCCACCACCTCGACCACCATCGAGCAAAAGCTGATCCAGTTCACGCCCTCGCGCAAAGACAAAAGCTTTGCCGAAAAGCGCGCGGTTCTGCGGTCGATCATCACCTCGGAGGGCGAGGCCTGCACCAATGCGATTGTGTTCTGCAACCGCAAGATGGATGTGGATGTCGTCACCAAGTCTTTGAAAGCGCACGGCTTTAACGCAAGCGCCATTCACGGCGACCTTGACCAATCGGTGCGCACCAAGACGCTGGACGGCTTCCGCGACGGCTCAGTGCATATCCTTGTGGCCTCTGATGTCGCCGCGCGCGGGCTGGATGTGCCTGCGGTCAGCCATGTGTTTAACTTTGATGTGCCCTCGCACCCCGAAGACTATGTCCACCGCATCGGCCGCACCGGTCGCGCTGGACGTTTGGGCAAGGCCTATTCGATTGCGGTGCCGTCGGATGACAAATACATCGCGGCGATTGAATCGCTGGTGAAACAGCCGATTCCACGCGGCGAAGTGCCTGCGGGCGCGCTGGAAAGCGCATCCGATGTGCCAGAACGTGCCCGCGAAGAGCGCGGTTCGCGCGCGCGCGGTGGCCGCGGCGGTGAGGCGCGCGGTCGCGATCGTGGCCCACGCGAAGACAAGCCCGTGATCGTTGAAGCCGTGGCCGAAGCCGTTGTGGCACCTGCGGCCCCCGAAGTTGTGGTCGCAGCGCCAGCCCCCGCGCCTGCGCCAGAGCGCAGCCCGCGCCGCGACAATCGCCGCAATGAAGAGCGCGCACCGCGTGAAGAACGCCCGCGCGAAGCCCGTGAAGAGCGTGTGCGCGAAGACCGCCCTCGCGAAGAGCGTCCGCGTGACGACCGCCGCGATTATCGCGGCAACCGCGATCACGGCGACCGCGTGGTTGGTCTGGGCGAACATGTGCCCGACTTTATCCTGCGCAGCTTCAAGCTGAAAACGGAAACCAAGGACGACAGCGAAGAGATGGCCGAGACCTCTTCGGAAAGCTGATCGCCCCACCGAAAACAAAAAGGCCCCGCAATTTGCGGGGCCTTTTTTAATGCTTTTGGCTTTGTTATTCGCTGGCCAGACGGCTGACAACCACCACAACTTCGGGCTTTTTGCCAATCTCTTCCATCGCGACTTGGCGCACGATCTTGCGCAGCGCCTCGTCCATTTTGTCGTCATTTGACAAAACCTTACGGCCAGCGCCTTCAAGGAACTGCGTCAGCTCGGCTTCCATACTTTCGGCCAGAACGCGGTTGCCTTTGCCGACTTCGGGCAGGCCCATGGTTTCGACCCAAGCTTCGCCCAAAGGCTGGTCTTGTTCGTCCAAAATCACCGTGACCATCACCAAGCCGTTCAGCGCCATGCGAATGCGGTTGCGCACCACACCGTCAAGCGCGCCGACGAGGCTTGATCCGTCCAGATAGGTGCGCCCAGCCTCGATCTGCTCGGCCAGTTTCGGCACATCGCCGGTGATGTCCATCATCATGCCATTGGTGGCGACGGCGGCGGCAATGCCGGCTTCGGTGGCAATGCGGGCGTGTTCGCGCAGATGGCGATGCTCGCCGTGCATCGGGATCAGCATATCGGGCAGGAAAATCCGGTGCACATGTTCCAGATCGGGGCGGTTGGCATGGCCCGAGACATGGTAAAGACCGTTGTTATCATCCACGATATCAACGCCTTTTTCCGACAGCGCGTTGACGATCGAATAGACGCCGCGTTCGTTGCCCGGAATGATCTTGGATGAAAACAAGAAGGTGTCGCCCTGCTTCATTTCCAGCCCAAGATATTTGCCACGGCTTAACTGCGCCGAGGCCGCGCGCCGCTCGCCCTGGCTGCCGGTGACGATCAGCATCAGATTGCGGCGCGGCACATCGGCGGCCTCTTCAGGCGTGATGGTGCGCGGGAAGCCGTTCAGCACGCCGGATTCGGTTGAAACCGAAACCATCCGCTTCATCGCGCGGCCCAACAGACAGACCGAACGATCCGCCGCGATCCCGGCTTCGGCCAAGGTTTTCAGCCGTGCCACGTTCGAGGCAAAGGTGGTGGCCACAACCATGCCGCCCGCGCCCTTGATCATCTCGGCCAAGGGGCCTTTCAGCGTGCTTTCCGAACGGCCCGCATGGGTAGAAAACACATTGGTGGAATCGCACATCAGCGCCTTGACCGGACGCTCTGCCGCGATCTCTTCCATCATCGCATCATCCCAGCCTTCGCCCACAATCGGTGAGGGGTCGCGCTTGAAGTCGCCGGTGTGGAAGATCCGCCCCGCAGGCGTATCGATCACCAAAGCCGAGCTTTCGGGGATCGAGTGGCTGACCGGCACGAATTGCACCTTGAAGGGCCCCGCCTCGATCGTCTCGGGCCGTGCGGCCACCACCTGAATGGTGTCTTTCGGCAGACCCGCCTCTTCAAACTTCAACCGGCCAATGGCTGCGGTGAATTTGCGCGCATAGACCGGCTTTTTCAGCGCCGGCCACAGATGCGCCAAAGCGCCAATGTGGTCTTCATGCGCATGGGTGATAAAGATCGCATCCAGCCGGTCCAGCCGCTTTAGCAGCCAAGAGATATCGGCCATGATCAGATCAACGCCGGGGCTTGTGTCCATATCGGGGAAAGCCACGCCCAGATCGACCAAGATCAGCCGCTCTTTGCCCTTAGGGCCATAGCCGTAAACATAGGCGTTCATGCCGATTTCGCCGGCCCCGCCCAATGGTAGATAGATCAGCCGCTCACCGCTCATGCTGTTTCCTTATTAAAATCGTTGATGAGGACGAGACCATGCATGGTCAAATCATCCTCGATGGAGTCGAAAAGCTCAGTTCCCTGAGCAAATAGGGATGCAAGCCCACCGGTGGCAATGACCTTCATCGGTGCCGCGCGCTCGCGCCGCACCTCGCGGACAATGCCTTCGATCAGGCCGATATAGCCCCAATACACACCTGACTGCATGCAGGCCACCGTATTCGTGCCAATTGCCGTGGCGGGCTTGGAAATATCGACATGCGGCAGCGCGGCGGCGGCCATATGCAGGGCCTCTAGGCTTAGGTTGACGCCGGGGGCGATCACGCCGCCCACATAGGCACCGTCGTGATCGACGACGTCAAAGGTGGTCGCGGTGCCAAAATCCACTACGATCAGATTGCCGCCGTGGCGATCAAAGCTGCTGACCGTATTAACCAAACGATCAGGCCCCACCGTCACGCCCAAATCAACCCGTGGCGGCACCGGCAGCGCGCATTCCGGCTTGCCCACCACCAAGGGCCTGCAATTGAAATAGCGATCACACAGCACCCGCAGGTTGAACACCACCCGCGGCACGGTCGACGATATAATCGCCTCGCTGACCCGCGCTTCGGTCTTGGTCAGCGCCAAAAGCGAACTGAGCCAGACGAAATATTCATCCGCCGTGCGTTTATGATCGGTCGAGATCCGCCAAGTCGCCAGAAACCGCGCGCCATCCCAGATCGAGAACACGGTGTTGGTATTGCCACAATCAATCGCTAGCAGCATCTTGTCCTCGCTTTAGAAAAAGACTTCTGCGGCCGGAATGGCAACAGTTTCACGCGCCATCCGCAGCATCAGATTGCCCGCGCCGTCAATGGTTTCAAACACGCCTTCGCGGGTTTGATCGCCGGTGCGTGCGCGGATCACCTCGCCCAGACGCGCGGCATGGGCAAGCCATTCTGCGCGCAGCGGTGCAAAGCCGTCGCGCTGAAACACCGCTTCCCAATGCGCAAAGCTTGTCGCCAATGTATCAAGAAAGGCCTCTGGCGTCACGCGCAAGCCGGTCTCGCCCAGCAAGGACACCGGCGCCAGCGCCCCCGGCTCGACCAGATGCGTCTCGGGGGCGGCGATCAGATTGACGCCGATGCCCACCGCCAGATGCATGCCCTGCCCCGCCCGCGTGCTTTCCAGCAATATCCCCGCCACCTTACCGCCGTTCAGCAAGACATCATTCGGCCATTTCAACGCAAAGGCTTGCGGCAACCCCGTCAAGGCCACAAAGGCATCGCGCAGCGCTATAGCAGCCGCAAAGGACCGCAGCGCCACCTGCTCGGGCGGCTCTGTCGGCTGGAGCAGCAATGTGGCGTAGAAATTCCCCAAAGGGCTGATCCAAACCCGCGCACGCCGACCTTTGCCAGCGGTTTGCGTCAGCCCCAAAAACCACGCAGGCCCCGTCAGAGACGGAGCCATACGCAGCGCATAAGCATTGGTGCTATCGACGCTTGGCAGCACATGGCGGCCAAGGCCAGCAGGCCAAGGCCTAGCCGACAAGAGCTTGTGCCGCGGCCAAAGCAGGCGCTTCGATGCCAAACAGGTTAATCACCCCCAGCAGCATGATGGCGGCAACAGCGATAAACACCACCCATTGCACCGGCACCATCCGGCTGACCGCGCCCTCGGACTCTTTGCCGAAATACATGAAGAACACGATGCGCAGATAGTAAAACGCCCCGATGACCGAGGCCACAGCCCCCGCCAGCGCCAGCCAAGTCATATCGGCGTCCACGGCGGCCTTCAGCACATAGAACTTGCCAAAAAAGCCCAACATCGGCGGCACGCCTGCAAGGCTGAACATCAGCACCAACAAGGCCAGCGCCTTCAGCGGCTCGCGCTTCGAGAACAAGTTCAAACTGTCGATGCTGGTGACAGGCTTGCCGTCGCGCTCCATCGACATGATGAAGGCAAAAGTGCCAAGGTTCATCGTCACATAGATCGCCATATAGATCAGCATCGCCTGCACGCCTTCGACAGTGCCCGAGGCAATACCGATCAGCGCATAGCCCATGTGTGCAATCGAGGAATAGGCCATCAGACGCTTGATATCGCGCTGCCCAATCGCCGCGATCGCGCCCAAGAACATCGACAACACCGCCAGTGCCGCCAGAACTTGCGTCCACTGCGTCGGAATTTCACCAAAGGCGTCATAGACCACCCGCGCAATCAGTGCCATCGCAGCCGCCTTTGGCGCGGTGGCGAAAAACGCGGTTACAGGTGTGGGCGAGCCTTCATAAACGTCAGGCGTCCACATGTGGAAGGGCGCAGCCGAAACCTTGAACGCCATGCCGGTCAGCAAAAACACCAGACCAAACACCAACCCCAGCGGCGCGTCATGCGCCACCGCCTGATGAATGCCCGAAAACAGCGTGGTGCCGGAATAGCCGTAAACCAAAGACGCGCCATAGAGCAGCAAGCCCGACGACAGCGAGCCCAGCACGAAATACTTCAAGCCTGCTTCGGTCGATTTGACGTTGTCGCGCTGCATCGAGGCCACAACGTACAGCGCCAGCGATTGCAGCTCGAGCCCCATGTAAAGCACCATCAGATCGCCTGCCGAGACCATGAACATCATGCCGACAACCGCCAAGGTCACCAACAGCGGATATTCAAACCGCCCCATCTGGTTGCGCTGCATAAAGTCCAGCGACATCACCAAAACCCCAGCCGCCGACAGCAGCACCACCACTTTGACAAAGCGGGAATAGGCGTCATCGACGAACATATCGCCAAAGGCCGCATTGCTGCCCGCCCCCGCAACGCCGATCCACAGCGCCACAGCCACAAAAATGCCTGCGGTGGCCCAAGTGATGGCCCCCGTCAGCTTGTCCTTGCCGGTATAAACCGCAAACAGCAGCGCAGCCATGGCGTAAAGCGCCAAGATCACCTCTGGCAGAACGATATGAAAATCAGATCCGGTCATCTTCGGTGTCCTTTAGTGCGAGGCCATTTCCGCAATGGCGGGGTTGGCAACGTGATAGTTTTCAACAAGATGGGCCACAGAGGGCCCGATGATATCGGTCACCAAGGCGGGGTAGACCCCCAGCAAAAGCGTCATGACAATCAGCGGCGCAAAGATCGCCCGCTCGCGACGGCTCATGTCCTGAATGGTCATCAGCGCCTCTTTCACCAGCGCGCCAAAGGCAACGCGGCGATAAAGATAAAGCCCATAAGCCGCCGATAAGATCACGCCCGAGGTGGCCACAGCCGCGACCCAAGTGTTGACTTGGAAAATCCCCATCAAGACAAGGAATTCGCCGACAAAGCCCGAGGTGCCCGGCAGGCCGACGTTGGCCATGGTGAAGAACATGAAGACCAGCGCATAGGCAGGCATCCGGTTGACCAGACCGCCATAGGCCGAAATCTCGCGGGTGTGCATGCGGTCATAGATCACCCCAACGCAAAGGAACATCGCGCCCGAGATAAAGCCGTGGCTGACCATCTGGAAAATCGCGCCATCAACGCCTTGTTGATTGGCCGAGAAAATCCCCAAGGTGACATAGCCCATATGTGCGACCGAAGAATAAGCGATCAGCTTTTTCATGTCTTCCTGCGCCAGCGCCACCAGCGAGGTATAGACCACCGCAATCGCCGACATCCAGAACACCAGATCCGACATCACCTCGGACCCGACCGGAAACATCGGCAGGCTAAAGCGCAAAAAGCCATAGCCGCCCATCTTCAGCATGATCGCCGCCAGCACCACAGAGCCAGCCGTTGGCGCCTGAACGTGGGCATCGGGCAACCAGGTGTGCACCGGCCACATCGGCATTTTCACCGCAAAGCTTGCGAAGAACGCCAGGAACAGCAGCGTCTGCATCCCCCCCGTCACCGTCATGCCCAGCACAACCAACGGCTCATGCGCGAAATCAAACGCCATCAGCGTCGGAATATCGGTGGTGCCCGCCGCCATATACATCGCAATCATCGCCACCAGCATCAGCACCGAGCCAAGGAAGGTGTAAAGAAAGAACTTGAAGGCCGCGTAAATCCGGTTCTGCCCGCCCCAGATGCCGATGATCAGGAACATCGGGATCAGGCCAGCTTCAAAGAACAGATAGAACAGCACCAGATCCAGCGCCAAGAACACGCCCAGCATCAGCGTTTCCAGCAGCAGAAACGCGATCATATATTCTTTGACCCGATCCGACACGCCCCAGCACGACAGAATAGTGATCGGCATCAAGAAGGTGGTCAGCATCACAAATAAGATCGAGATGCCATCGACGCCCAGCTTGTATTTCAGCCCAATGATCCAAGCGCCCTCTTCCACGAACTGAAAGCCGGTATTGGCGGGGTCAAAGCCCTTGAACAGCACCAGCGAGACCAGAAAGGTCGCGCTGGTGGCAATCAGCGCCAGCCATTTGGCGTTGCGCTGTGCCGCCAGATCATTGCCGCGCAAGAACAGCGCCAGCACCAAGGCCGCGACAGCAGGAAGAAAGGTGATGATCGAAAGAAGGTAAGTCATGATCTTAGTGCCCCACCGTCAGCGTCATCCAGGTAATCAGGGCCACAATCCCCAAAACCATCGCGAAGGCATATGTAAAGACGTAGCCGGATTGCGCCCGACCGGCGAGTTTGGTGAAGAAAGGAATGATCCCCAGCGCCAGCCCGTTCAGGCCGCCGTCGATGATCGTGCCATCGCCTTTTTTCCACAGGAAGTTGCCAAGCCACAGTGCAGGGCGCACGAAGATCACATTGTAAAGCTCGTCAAAGTACCATTTGTTCAGCAAGAACAGATACAAAGGCCGCTGTTGCGCTGCAAGCCTACCCGGCAGATCTGGCGATTTTATGTAGAACAACCACGCCAAAGCAAAGCCGATCACCATCGCCACAAAGGGCGAAACCTTGACCCAAGCCGGCGCCTCATGCGCGCTGTGGATCACATGATTGTCGGCCCCCAGATAGAGCGCGCCCTTGGGTGCCACCGCCGCCGCGTGATCGGCCACAGGCTCTGCCGCCGCGGTTTCGGTGGTGGCGGTTTCGGTCGCATGGCCTTCGGCCATAACCTCGCCGTGGCCGGCCTCCATGCCGAACCAAGACCGCATCTTGGCCTCGTCGCCAAAGAAGCTGTTATACCAGACCATCCCAGAAAACACCGCGCCAAGCGCCAGCGCCCCCAGCGGGATCAGCATAACCATCGGGCTTTCATGTGCATGATCATAGGCATGGGTGTCGCCGCGTGGCTTGCCAAAGAAGGTCATGAACATCAAACGCCAGGAATAGAACGAGGTGAACAGCGCCGCCACAACCAGCATGACATAGGCATAGTTCGACCCGACCCAAGCGCTTTCAATTACCGCGTCTTTCGACAAAAAGCCCGCAAAGCCGATATGGGTCAGCGGAATGCCAACACCGGTGATCGCCAAGGTGCCGATCATCATCGCCCAAAAGGTCAGCGGGATCTTTTTGCGCAGGCCACCGTAATTGCGCATGTCTTGCTCGTGGTGCATCGAATGGATCACCGAGCCCGCGCCCAAAAACAGCATCGCCTTAAAGAAAGCATGGGTGAACAGGTGGAACATCGCCACCGGATAAACCCCAACGCCTGCGGCCACGAACATGTAGCCCAGCTGCGAACAGGTCGAATAGGCGATCACGCGCTTGATATCGTTTTGCACCAGACCAACGGTCGCTGCAAAAAACGCGGTGGTCGCCCCCACGATCACGATCATCGCTTTCGCGTCAGGTGCATATTCGTAAACCGGCGACATCCGGCAGACCAAAAACACACCGGCCGTCACCATGGTCGCCGCGTGAATCAGCGCCGACACAGGTGTTGGGCCTTCCATCGCGTCCGGCAGCCAGGTGTGCAGGAACAATTGCGCCGATTTGCCCATAGCCCCGATGAACAGCAACACCCCGATCAGGTTGGCCGCGTTCCAATTGGTCCACAGAAAATGCAGCTCGCGCTCTGCCAAGCTTGGTGCCGCAGCAAAGACATCGTCAAAGCGGATGCTGTCGGTCAGATAGAAAAGCCCGAAAATCCCCAAGGCAAAGCCAAAGTCGCCGACACGGTTGACCACAAAGGCCTTCATCGCGGCCGCATTGGCGCTTGGCTTGCGGTAGTAAAAGCCGATCAGCAGATACGAGGCCACGCCAACGCCTTCCCAACCAAAGAACATCTGCACCAGATTGTCCGAGGTGATCAGCGCCAGCATCGCAAAGGTAAAGAACGACAGATAGGCAAAAAAGCGCGGCCGATAGCTTTCGCCATGCTCCCAATTGTCGTCATGCGCCATGTAGCCTTGCGAATAAAGATGCACCAAGGCCGAAACCGAGTTCACCACCACAAGCATGATCGCCGACATCCGGTCCAGCCGGATGCCCCATTCGGTCGACAGCGACCCGCTTTCGATAAAGCGCAGCACGGTGATGTGCTGGGTCTCGCCGTCAAAGGTCAGGAAGATATACCACGACAGGATTGCGGCCAGAAACAGCACAAGCGTTGCAAGCCAAGTCGCAGCTTTCTCGCCGATAAACCGCCAGCCAAAGCCACACAGAATGGACCCGATCAAGGGTGCAAAAAGGATGATCGTTGCCATGTCTTTAGCCTTTCATCACGTTGACGTCTTCGACGTCGATGGTGCCGCGGTTGCGGAAGAACACAACCAGGATCGCAAGGCCAATCGCCGCTTCGGCTGCGGCCACGGTCAGAATGAACATGGTGAACACCTGCCCCGCCAGATCGCCCAATTGAGACGAGAAGGCAACGAAATTAATGTTGACCGCCAAGAGCATAAGCTCGATCGACATCAAGATCACGATGACATTCTTTCGGTTCAAAAAGATGCCAAAGATCCCGATCACGAACAAAGCCGCCGCCACGATCAGATAATGTTCAAGTCCAACCATCGTTCAATCCTCCGGGTCATTGCCCGCTTTATTCCGTCAGCCACACCAGAACGGCGCAGCGTTTACGTCAGAGCCCTTGTCCAGGCTTTACATCAATCAAATCCATCGCTTTCGCGGGGTCGCGCCACATCTGATGCAGCACGTTCTGACGCTTGACGTCCTTGCGGTGGCGCAGCGTCAGCACAATCGCGCCGATCATTGCCACCAGCAGGATCAGCCCCGACATCTGGAACAGCAGCAGATATTTGTCATAGATCAGCAGACCCAAAGCGCGGGTGTTTTCCACCTGAGCCATATCGGGGGTGATCGCCGCGCGCAGGCCCATTGCGCCCTCGGCTTGGGTCCAAGCACCAACGCCCAGGACCAGCTGCATGATCAAGACCACGCCCACCAACAGCCCCAGCGGCATATAGCGCCCCATCTCGGCCTTCAGCTCGGCAAAGTCGATGTCCAGCATCATCACCACAAACAGGAACAAAACCGCGACCGCTCCGACATAGACGATAATCAGCAGCATGGCGACAAATTCCGCCCCCAGCAGCACGAAAAGCCCCGCCGAGGACAGAAACGCCAAGATCAACCACAGCACCGAATGCACCGGATTGCGGCTGAGCGTTACCATCAGACCTGCGGCAACGGTGACAGTTGAAAAGGCATAGAAGGCCAGATCTGCAACGCTCATGGCGCTTTCTCCTCGGTTTCAGCAAAGACGGCCTGAGCAATTTCAAGCGCCTTTTGCATGGCGGGCAGGCCGCCGAACATCGACATTTGCAAGATCACTTCCGCGACCTCGCGTTTGGTGGCCCCGGCCGTCAGCGCTTGGCGAATGGTCAGCCGCAGCTGCGGCTCACCTTGCGCGCCCAGAACCGTCAGCGCTGCAATCGTGACCAAAAGCCGCGTGCGCGCGTCCAGCCCCTCGGGGTTAAAGGTCTTGCCGAACCATGTCTCGAGCATCTCTTTCGGCATGGTCGGGAACAGCTTTTCAAAGCCCTTCACATCCACACCTTCCAATGCCGGCGCGAAGGCAGCCGCCATTTTCTGGCCCTGCTCCATCATCTGCGCGAAAAACTTGGACATATCATCAGACATCAGCGGTACGGCGCATCAAGTTCAAGGTTGCGGGCAATCTCGGATTCCCAACGGTCGCCGTTCGAAAGCAGCTTGTCCTTGTTGTAGAACAGCTCTTCGCGGGTCTCGGTCGAGAATTCAAAATTCGGGCCTTCGACAATCGCATCCACTGGGCAGGCTTCTTGGCAGAAACCGCAGTAGATGCATTTGGTCATGTCGATGTCATAGCGCGTGGTGCGGCG
>NZ_DAIPZF010000001.1:95408-205642 GCF_036782355.1 Cypionkella sp. | reverse complement strand
AGGCCGTGTTCACCTTTGTGGCCATTGACGAGGCAGGCAAGCCGAGGGTTGTGCCAGAGGCGTAAGGCGCGGCGGGCAAGGCCGTCAACGCAGCAGTCTCTCACCACAGCAAACCACCATTCGGGTGCACAATCTGACCGCGCCCGAACCGACGGGGCTCTTGGGGTGCGACCATCGTCGCGCCCGCCCCGTGGGGGCGGTTCGGGCGCGGTCAGATTTGCTTTGGGCAAATCTGACGGGGCGTCGCGATATAAAGCATCTGGCCTTACTGTGGCTTCACCTGAATCAATCCACCCGCCATTGCAGAGACCGTGCCAACGCCCCCCCAATCGCGGTTCGCAAACATCACAGTGGCATTCGAGAGAAAGACAGCCGCGCCAGTAAGATGGTTGGCGGACTAAACTGGCACTTTCGAAACAAGGGGCAGGTTGGAGTTATTGGCGTCACACTCTTCTTCCAAAAGGAAAAACGACAAAATCAAAAGCCGCGCGCGACTTTCGGATACGTTCAACCTTGGTTCCGATATGCGTGACGCCAGTCCCCCTTAGCGGCTAAACCGCTTATACTTCGCGCGCTTTGGCTCCAAGGCATCTGGGCCCAGACGGCGGATTTTGTCTTGCTCATAGGCTTCAAAGTTGCCCTCGAACCATTCGACATGGGCGTCGCCTTCAAAGGCCAGCATATGGGTGCAGAGCCGGTCGAGGAAAAAGCGGTCGTGGCTGATGATGATCGCGCAGCCAGCGAAATCTTCGATCGCACTTTCCAGCGCTTGCAGGGTTTCGACGTCCAGATCGTTGGTCGGCTCGTCGAGCAGCAGCACATTGCCGCCCGAGCGCAGCAGTTTCGCCATATGCACGCGGTTGCGTTCGCCGCCCGACAACAGCCCGACCTTTTTCTGCTGGTCGGTGCCTTTGAAGTTGAACGCGCCGGTATAGACCCGGCTGTTCATCTGCATGTCGCCCAGCTGGATGATCTCGGATCCGCCCGAGATTTCTTCCCAGACGTTTTTCGCAGGGTCCAGCGCGTCGCGCGACTGATCAACAAACGACAGTTGCACCGTGTTGCCCATGGTGATGGTGCCCTCGTCCGGCTGTTCTTGGCCGACGATCATCCGGAACAGCGTCGATTTGCCCGCGCCATTTGGCCCGATCACACCGACAATCGCCCCCGGTGGAATGGTGAAGGACAGATCTTCGATCAACAGCTTGTCGCCCATGGCTTTTTTCAGCCCGACGACCTCGATCACCTTATTGCCCAGACGTTCGCCGTTGGGGATGATGATCTGCGCCGAGGACGAGCGTTCCAGCACAGTCTGGCCCGCCATCTCGTTATAGCGCGCAATACGGGCCTTGCCCTTGGATTGACGCGCCTTGGCACCCGAACGGATCCACTCGAGTTCTTTTTCCAGCGCTTTCTGCTTGGATTTGTCTTCGCGCGATTCCTGCTGCATCCGCTTGGCCTTTTGGTCCAGCCAAGCCGAATAGTTGCCCTCGTAAGGGATGCCACGGCCGCGGTCCAATTCCAGAATCCAAGAGGTGATGTCATCAAGGAAATAGCGGTCGTGGGTGACGATCAGGATGGTGCCCTTATAGGCGATCAGGTGCTTTTGCAGCCAAGCGATGGATTCCGCGTCCAAGTGGTTGGTCGGTTCGTCCAGCAGCAGCATATCGGGGGCTTCAAGCAACAGCTTGCACAGCGCCACGCGGCGACGCTCGCCGCCCGAAAGGTCTTCAACCATGGCGTCATCGGGCGGGCAGCGCAGCGCGTCCATCGCGACGCCAACGCTGGCTTCCAGCTCCCACAGATTGCCCGCGTCGATCTGGTCTTGCAGATTTGCCATCTCGTCGGCGGTCTCGTCCGAGTAGTTCATCGCCAATTCGTTATAACGCTCGAGAATCGCGGTTTTATCCGCCACGCCCAGCATGACGTTTTCTTTCACCGTCAAGGCAGGGTCCAGATGCGGTTCTTGCGCCAGATAGCCCACCTTGGCGCCCTTGGCTGCCCAAGCCTCGCCTTTGAAATCCTTGTCCATACCGGCCATGATTTTGAGCAGGGTCGATTTGCCCGCACCATTGACGCCAACGACGCCGATTTTCACGCCGGGCAGAAAGTTCAGGTGGATATTCTCAAAGCATTTCTTCCCGCCCGGATAGGTCTTGGAAACGCCTTCCATGTGGTAGACATATTGATACGAGGCCATGTGGATGCTCCTGCGGGTGGGAATAGGGTTGCGGGCTATGTAGCGATAAGGGCGCTTGGCCGCAACTATGCCAGCGACTTTGACATCCAGATATCGGCTGGAAAGCTGGTGTAGGGCGCGCAATCTGCCCAGCCTGTGGCGCGATAAAGCTCGATGGCAGGGGTCAGGCTGGAATTGCTGTCAAGTTTCAGCTGGGCAAAGCCCATGCTGCGGGCGCGGGATTCGATTTCTGCCATCAGGCGGCGGGCAAGACCGCGGCCACGGGCATGGGGGGCCACCCAGAGCCGTTTGACCTCGGCCGTCGTGGCGTCAAGGCGGCGCAAGGAAACGCAGCCGATGGCGTCACCTGCCGCCCAAGCGAGCAGAAAAGCCCCTTCGGGCGCGCGGTATGTGCCGGCCTCTGGCAGCGGCAGGGCCAGCATCTGCGGCGTAAGACCCGCGATGTTTTCCAGCAGCAGATCGTAATAGGCACTCAGGCAGGCAAGGGATTGCGCGGCATCTGGGTCAGCATCGGTGATGGTGATTTGCATGATCAGCCTTGGTGGTGGCGCAAAATTGCGGCCTGAGGGGGTTCTAAGCCATTGTATCGGCGACAGGCATGGGGTCAATTGGCGTGACAACGCGGGAGGCCATGGTGAGCAAAGGCGGATATGTGCAAGGATCTGACCGCGCCGCTTTGGCGGAGTTTTGAGCCATGCGCGCGGGTTTCCCCATTGCAAGCAAGGGCATGGTGATTGGCCTTTTGGGCGGGTCGTTTGATCCTGCACATGAGGGGCATGTGCATCTGACGCGGCAGGCTTTGGCGCGGATGGGGTTGGACCGGGTTTGGTGGCTGGTGACACCGGGAAATCCGCTGAAAGCGCGGCAGCCGGCTCCGATGGCTGCGCGGCTGGCCCGCGCCCGGGCGCTGATGACGGACCCACGCGTCAAGATCACCGATCTAGAGGCGAAGTTGGGCACGCGGGCCACGATAGACACGCTCGAGCGGTTGCAGGCGATCTATCCCGGCGTGCATTTTGTTTGGCTGATGGGGGCGGATAACCTTGTGCAATTTCACAAATGGAGCCGCTGGCGCGATATTTTGCGCGCGGTGCCGGTGGGGGTCTTGGCGCGGCCGGGGCTTGGGTTGGCTGCGCGCACCAGCGTCGCGGCGCGGGCTTTTGGTGTGAACCAGATCGCGCGGGGCGAGAATTTGCGCGGCAAGGCAGCGCCGGCGTGGTGTTTTGTCAATATGCCGATGAAGGCGGCCTCGAGCAGCGCCATTCGGGCGCGCGGGGCATGGAAGCGGTAGGATATTTGGCCGGCGGCGCAAGGGGGGCTTTCTGCCCCCCAAGCTGCGATTGCATCGCAGCCCCCCCGAGGATATTTTGACCAAGATGAACGGGAGGGGCGGGTTTGGGTCAGCTGACACGACGCGGCGTTTTGGCGGGGCTTTTGGCGGGGGCGGCGGGTGCTGCCTGGGCCGAGGCGCCGCTGGTGTCGTTGCGACCAAGGCCGCGCGGGGCCGTCACGCCGGATGCGGCGGCTGCGGCTTTGGTCAAGGCGGCGAAGCTGGGGGGGCGTCTGGGCTATATCGTTGCTGATGCAGCGACGGGGCGGGTGCTGGAGGCAGTGGAAGAGACGGTCGAACTGCCGCCTGCTTCGGTCACCAAAGTGATGACGGCCCTGTTTGCCTTGGAAAAGCTGGGGGCGGGGCATCGCTTTGCGACGCGGGTGATGTATCGCGGCAGCTTTGCACAGGGGCGGCTGGAGGGCGATCTGATTTTGGCGGGCGGCGGTGATCCGGAATTGGACACCGACGCTTTGGCCGAACTGGTGGCAGCGCTTGCGGCGGCGGGGCTGCGTGAGGTGACAGGGCAATTTCTTGTTTACACCGGCGCTTTGCCAGAGCGAGAGAGGATTGCCAGCGATCAGCCCGATTATGTTGGCTATAACCCTTCGGTTTCGGGAATGATGTTGAATTTTAATCGCGTCAATTTCGGCTGGAAGCAGGCGGGCGCGGGTTATGACATGGCAATGACGGCCGAAGGCGCGCGGGTTGCCCCGCCTGTGCGCATGGCGACGATGACACTGGCCGAGCGGGATCTGCCGGTCTTTGCCTATAAGGCAGCGGCGGCGGCGGATCACTGGAGTGTGGCACGCGGGGCTTTGGGCAAGGCGGGTGGACGTTGGTTACCGGTGCGCCATCCGGGGATTTATGCCGGCGAGGTGTTTGCTTGGCTGGCCGCGGCGCAGGGCATTGCGCTTGGCCCGCCGCAGCTGCGCCGCGATTTGCCCGCAGGTGCGGTGGTGCTGGTACAACGCGAGGGTGCGCCCTTGCCAGAGCTGCTGCGCCGGATGTTGAAATTCTCGACCAATCTGACGGCAGAGGCGGTTGGCTTGGCCGCATCAGCTGCGACATCGCAGGAAGCCTCGGGGGCTGCGATGACGGCTTGGGCGCGGGCGCGCTTTGGCGTGAGCGGGCGCTTTGGTGATCATTCCGGACTTGGGCCGATGACACGGCTTTCGGCGGCCGAGATGGTCTCGGTGCTGATCCAAGCGCGACAGGATCCGACTGGCGTACAGCTGTTGGGGTTGTTGCGCGAGGCCGGAGTGCCCGATGCGACAGGCAAGCCGCAAAGCAAGGCTGCCATGCGGGTGCAGGCCAAAAGCGGGACGATGAACTTTGTCTCGAATCTGGCTGGTTATGTGACAGCGGCCAATGGCAAGACATTGGTGTTTGCGATTTTTGCCGCCGATGTAGCGCGGCGCGAGGCGGTGCCGGTTGCCCAGCGCGACCAGCCCAAGGGCAATAAGGCTTGGGTTGGCCGCGCGCATCGGCTGCAAGGGCAGTTGCTGCACCGCTGGGCGGGCTTGTATCTCTAACGGGTTGCGCCGCTTACAGCGTCAAATGCCGCACCCTTGCGCCCCATTCGATGGCGGCGGCGTGCAGGCGGTCGATGTTCAGCTCTTCGCGGACCTCTTCCAGCATGCGCAGCTCGACCTCGCGCAGGTTGCCATCGGCGGCGGCGACGTCGCAGGCCAGCGCATAGGCGGTTTCGTGCAGCTGTTCGGGCAGCGCATCGCGGATCAGACCAAAAAGCGCGTCCAGCCCGTCTTCTTCCTCGAACAAATCAAAAACGGTATTGGCCACCACGCCGATGCGGTCGGCATCATAGCCGCCAAACACCGGCATATAATTCACCGTCTGCTGGATCGCGACCAGTTCCGAGGTACGCATATTCTCATCCGAGGCGGACACCGCGATCATCACGGCAACCAACGCGTCTTGGGGGGAAAGCGAGGCGGGGGTATCTTGCACGAGAGCACTCCTGTTGTTGCAGCGCAGAATATTGACCTAAGCCCGCTTGAGCAATAGAGGAAGGGGTCGGCGCGAATATAGGGTTTGCGCCAGAAGGAGACGACGCGATGACTGCTTTGCGCGATGCTGGAATGAAATCCAAGGCTTGGCCCTTTGAAGAAGCGCGCGCGCTGCTGAAACGCTATGAAAAAAAGGCGCCTGAAAAGGGCTATGTGCTGTTTGAAACCGGCTATGGCCCCTCGGGTTTGCCGCATATCGGCACCTTTGGCGAGGTTGCCCGCACCACGATGATCCGCCGCGCCTTTGAGGCGATCTCGGATATTCCGACACGGCTGATCTGTTTTTCCGATGATGTTGATGGCATGCGCAAAGTGCCCGAAAACGTGCCGCAGCAAGAGATGCTGCGCAACCACATGCAGCAGCCGCTGACCACTGTGCCCGACCCCTACGGGCTTTATGACAGCTTTGGTGCGCATAACAACGCCATGTTGCGGCGGTTTTTGGATACCTTTGGCTTTGAGTATGAATTCATCTCGGCCACTGAATTCTATAAATCGGGCAAGTTCGACGACACCCTGAAACTGGCCACCGAACGCTATGATGCGATCATGAAGATCATGCTGGCCTCCTTGCGTGAAGAGCGTCAGCAGACCTATTCCTGCTTTTTGCCGATCCACCCCGAGACCGGCCGCGTGATGTATGTGCCGATGAAGCATGTCGATGCGGTCAATCACACCATCACCTTTGACGACGAAGATGGCCGCGAATGGACCCTGCCGGTCACCGGCGGCAATGTGAAATTGCAGTGGAAGCCCGACTTTGGCGCCCGCTGGGCGGCGCTGGACGTTGATTTCGAGATGTATGGCAAGGACCACTCGACCAACACGCCGATCTATGACGGCATTTGCGAAGTGCTGGGCGGCAAAAAGCCCAACCACATGAGCTATGAGCTGTTCTTGGACGATCAGGGGCAGAAAATCTCGAAGTCCAAGGGCAATGGCCTGACCATCGATGAATGGCTGACCTATGCCTCGGCCGAAAGCCTGTCGTATTTCATGTATCAAAAGCCCAAGACCGCCAAGCGGATGCATTTTGATGTGATCCCGCGGGCGATGGATGAATATCACCAACAGCTGCGCGCCTATCCGACCCAAGATATTGATCAGCAAGTGAATAACCCGGTTTGGCATATTCACCAAGGCAACCCGCCTGCGTCGAAAATGGTGGTGCCTTTCTCGATGTTGCTGAACCTTGCCAGCGTCTCGGCGGCGCAAGACGCCAAGGGGCTTTGGGGCTTTATCAAGCGCTATGCCCCCGATGCCTCGCCCGAGGCCAATCCTGATCTGGATGCGGCAGCGGGCTTTGCGGTGCGCTATTTCGCCGACCGGATTGCGCCCACGCGCAGCTTCCGCCTGCCAAGCGATCAGGAACGCACTGCAATGGAAGATCTGCGTGCGCGTCTGGCGGTTTGGGACGGTGGTTTGGACGACGAGGCGCTGCAATCCATGGTCTTTGCTGTCGGCAAAGATCACGGCTTTGAACCGCTGCGCGATTGGTTCAAAGCCCTGTACGAGGTGCTTTTGGGCGCCAGCGACGGCCCGCGCTTTGGCGGCTTTATCGCACTTTATGGCGTCGAAGAAACCATCGCGCTGCTGGACCGTGGCCTTGGCGGGGCGCTTGTCGGCTAGGCGCGCGCGCTCCTCAAAACCCCAAAAGCGGGCGGCAGCCTGTCGCCCGCTTCACGCTAAGAAAAACCCATCCACCTGCCGCCAATAGGTCAGCAGATCGTGACAGGTTGCACAGCGCAGGCCGCGCAGCTGCATCATATGCAGATCAACGCTTAACAGCGCAGCCGCCCGCCAGCTTTCCACCGCAAGACGCTCCATCTGCGGGCCTGAAAAGGTTTCCTCAATGCCAGAAGCGGTGATCGACAGCAAAAACACCACTTCAAGCGGTGGGCTCTGCGGCATTTTCTGAGCAAGCTGCACGGCAAGCTGACGCGATGTCCCATGCCCCGAGAGCAGGAAGTTCACGGCAAACTCACTCAGATCCTCAACACTCATCAAAACATCAACTGCTGTGCAACAAGACTTCATGAAGCGGTGCAGCAGTATTTGTCACGCAATTCTTCAACACAATTGTATTAATTAAAGTTAACGTGCGGAGAATCCGCAGCACATTTCAACCCATGGCTGAAAAACCTTGGCGCAGGACCCACTTCGCCGGCCCAGCGGCTTTAGCAGATCACTTCAATTACATAGGGACCCTTGCGCGCCAGACCTGCGGCAAAGGCTGCGTTGAACTGATCGGTATCGGTGACGCGAACGGCCTCGACACCATGACCTTTCGCAAGCGCCACCCAATCCAGACTGGGTTCAACCACATCAAACATCCGCACCGCGTTGCGGCCGACATCTGTTACCCCCACATTCGCCAATTCGCCGCGCAAAATCTGATAGCCGCGGTTTGATAGCACCACGATCAGCACATCCAGCCCTTCGCGCGCCATCGTCCACAGCGATTGCAAGGTATACATGCCCGAACCGTCACCCTCGAGGCAAACCACCTTGCGGTCTGGGCAGGCCACCGCCGCCCCCACGGCGGCAGGCAAGCCGTAGCCAATCGCGCCGCCCGTGACCGCAAGCCAGTCATGCCCACGCGCAGCCGCACTGGCCGCGATGAAATAGCGCGAAGATGAGATCGCCTCATCCACCACCACCGCGTCTTCGGGCAACAGCGCTGCAAAGGATTGGCCGATTTTCGCAAGGCTCATGCTGCCCGTGGCGCATGGCGGCAGATCCAACGCGATGCCTTCCACCGCCAGATCCTCGGCAATGCCCAGTTCGGCGGCAAGGGCCTGCAAGCTCCAGCCATAATCGCCGCCAATATCGCCCAGATGCAGGATGCGGCAATCAGGCGGCGTTGGCAGGCTGGGCTTGTTGGGATAGGCGAAAAAGCTGGTCGGATCTTGCGTGCCACACAGCACAAGCGCGGTGACGCCCGCCAGCACCGCGACGTTTTCTTCCACCACATAGGCCAGCCGTTCAAAGTCAACTGCCCCCGCGCCGCGCCGCACCCGTGCCGCCAGACAGGGCGCCAGCAATCGGCAGCCCGTCGCCTTGGCAATCCGCGCCGCAATCTGCCCAAGCGGGCCGTGCAGCGCCGTGCCATCAACCAAAAGTGCCGCACCTTTTGTGCGCAAGGCCGCCGCCGCCGCCTGCACCTGCCCCAGATTTGGCCGCGCAAGCGCCGCAGGGGCCTCGGCAATCTGCGGGCCAACCGCGCTGTCCCAAGCGGTATCGGCGGGCAAGATCAGCGTGGCGATTTGGCCGTTTTTCGAGCGTGCCGCGCGAATGGCCTCGGCACCATCGCGCGCAACCGAGCCTGCATCGCTGGCGGTGCGGGTCCAATGCGACACCGTGCGGCTGATGCCTTCGGTATCGCCCTTCAAGGGGGCCTCGTATTGCAAATGATAGCTGGCGTGTTCGCCCATCACATTGACAACGCCCGACTGCGCCTTGCGGGCATTGTGCAGATTGGCAAAGGCATTGCCAAAACCGGGGGCCAAATGCAGCAGCGTGGCCGCCACCCGCCCCGACATGCGGTAATAGCCATCCGCCGCCCCTGTGGCCCCGCCTTCAAACAGACACAGGATGCAGCGCATCTCGGGGTGGCTATCAAGGGCGGCAACGAAATGCATCTCTGACGTACCCGGATTGGCAAAACACACCTCGACACCCGAAGCCAGCATGGTTTTTACCAAAGTTTCCGCACCATTCATCGCATGCCCTTTCAATGACTTACACTTAAGCTTGCCCCCCTAAGGCCGCCAAGACAAGGGCCGAAGCCCGCCACAGAGCCCAGAGATCAATCCCTGCGGCGCACCTCAAGACTGTTGCCGCCGCCTTGGCGCAGCTCGAACGCCTCTGAGCGTTTCAGCATATCCGACAGCTTGGCACTGCCATAGGTGCGCGGGTCGAAATCGGGGTTTTCGCGTTGGATGAACTGGCCCAAGGGCCCCAGCGAATACCACTCGCCATCAGGATCGATGGTGTTCATCGCTTTGCGCACCAGCGGCATGACATTGGCCAAAGCCAGCCTTTCGCGCGCCGCCGCAGGCTTGGCCACGGGCAGATCTTGCGGCTTGGGCGCTGGCTTGCCCGCCACCTCTGGCGCATCGGTTTCGCGCAGGATGTTTTCGATAAACACAAAGCGATTGCAGACATTGCGCAGCGCCGGCGGGGTTTTTTCCTCGCCGATGCCGATCACCTCTAGTCCGTCTTCGCGGATCCGGCTGGCCAGACGGGTGAAATCGCTGTCTGACGACACCAAGACAAAGCCGTCAAACTTGCCACCATGCAAGATATCCATCGCATCAATCACCAGACCAATATCCGAGGCATTCTTGCCCTTGGTATTGGCCGATTGCTGATGCATCACCAGCCCCAGATCAAGCGCGACCTTTTTCCAAGCCGCAAGCGCTTGGCTGGACCAATCGCCATAAACCCGCCGCAAGCTTGGCTCGCCATAAGCGGTAATCTCGCGCAGAATCGCCTCGGCCGCATGGGCCGAGACATTGTCCGCATCAATCAAAACTGCCAGAAGTTTCGTGCCTTCACGCGGCATCAATACACCACAACGGCGCGGATGCTTTCGCCCGAATGCATCAGCTCAAAGCCTTTATTGATGTCTTCCAGCTTCAGCACATGGGTGATCATGCTGTCGATCTCGATCTTGCCGTCCATATACCAATCGACAATCGTTGGCACATCGGTGCGACCGCGCGCGCCGCCAAAGGCAGTGCCTTTCCAGATCCGGCCCGTGACCAATTGGAAGGGGCGGGTTTCAATGACAGCACCTGCGGGGGCGACGCCGATGATGATGGATTGGCCCCAGCCGCGGTGGGTGCATTCCAACGCGTCGCGCATCACCTTGACGTTGCCAGTGCAATCAAAAGAATAATCCGCGCCGCCGATCTGATCGAAGGGCGTTTTGGTCAGATCGACAATCGCTTGCACCACCGAGCCTTCGATTTCCTTAGGGTTGACAAAGTGGGTCATGCCGAATTTCTCGCCCCACTCTGCCTTGCTGTTGTTCAGATCGACACCGATGATCATATCGGCCCCCGCCATCTTCAGGCCCTGAATAACGTTCAGCCCGATGCCGCCCAGACCAAAGACCACGGCCTTGGCGCCGATCTCGACCTTTGCGGTGTTCAAAACCGCACCGATGCCAGTGGTGACCCCGCAGCCGATGTAGCAAATCTTCTCAAACGGCGCGTCCTTGCGCACTTTGGCCAGCGCGATTTCGGGCACCACCGTGTGGTTGGCAAAGGTCGAGCAGCCCATATAGTGATAGATCGGCGTGCCATCCAGCATCGAGAACCGCGTCGTGCCATCGGGCAGCAGGCCCTGGCCTTGGGTAGAGCGAATGGCGGTGCAAAGGTTGGTTTTGCGCGACAGGCAGGACGGGCATTCGCGGCATTCGGGCGTGTAGAGCGGGATAACGTGATCGCCGACCTTCAGGCTTTTGACACCGGGCCCAACGGCAATCACCACGCCCGCGCCCTCATGCCCCAAGATCGCCGGGAACAGCCCCTCGGGATCCGCGCCTGAAAGGGTGAACTCATCCGTGTGACAAATACCCGTGGCCTTGATTTCAACCAGAACCTCGCCTTCTTTGGGGTCAGCCAGATTGACCTCCATGATTTCAAGCGGTTTTCCGGGGGCAATGGCGACGGCGGCACGGGTGCGCATGAGATATCCTTTCAAAATAATTTGCCCAGAACCTGCGACAGCAACGGGTAAATTGCAACGCGGGAAACGCCCCTTAGCGACGAATTGGCGGCGCAAAACGGTTTTGCAATTGCGCGGCAGGCGGGCTCGGGCCAGAGTAACGTCAAAGCTGTGTTTAAAGAGTGTGATGCCGCGTGCGTTTACAGATGGGGATGGGGCTGCGGCAGGGCGCGGCACAGGCGGCTTTGCTGCTCACGCTTTTGGGCTGCGTGGCCGCGCGCGGCACCCAGCTCGGGCCAGTCAGCCGAATGATCCCTCCGCAGCCAGACCATTGCGGCGCCAAAGCGCTTGGCGCGCTACAAGGCCAAACTTTTGTGCTTCTGGCCGATGAAAATCTGATCGGGCAATTGCGGGTGATCTGGCCACGCCAAGAGGTCAGCGGTGATCTTGTCGCCACAAGGCTGAACGCACAGGTAAGCGATACAGGCCGCATCACGCGGTTGTTTTGCGGCTAAAGCCAAAGCCTGCGGCAGTTGCGTGCCACGGCTTTGGCCAAAGGCGGTGGCGGATTACTTCAACCGATACAGCGTGTGGCAATCCTTGCAGCTGCCGCCAATCGCACCCATTCCGGCACCGATGGTTTCGGCTGACGCAAGATCAAGGCTGGCCGCAGCATCGCCCAGCGCCTTACCCTTTGCCAAGAAATCATCCCAGTTTTTCCAGACATCAGGGCTGGTTTTATCGGCCGGATCCATGGTCGGAGCAGCAAAGGTAGCGGCGATTTCGGCCGCACCCGAGATCAAGGCCGCCTTTGCCGTCTCTGCGGCAGCAGCGTCATAGGCGGTCTTGCCTCCCGCCATTTCACCCAGAGTCTTGGCCGCACCACCAAAACTCTTCATCAGATTTTCGCGCGCAATTGCTGCGGGATCGGTAGGCTCGGTCTCGGCAAAAGCAGCGCCGGCGCAAAGGGCCATACCAAGGACAATTGCTTTGGTCATCATCGACATCTCAAAACTCCTCATGGGGTCAATAGAGATCAGCTTACCGCAAGCCAGCATTCTGCATAGCCCTGCGCTGGGCTTTGCCTGCCCGTTCACGCAAATGTCATCGCCCAGATCAGCAGGCCGCGGCAGCGCCGTTTTGCGGGGCTCGATGCCCCGCAAAACGGCCCCCGCGTCTATGTCAGGGTCAGAGTCAGGGCAGGCGCAGCGCCTCTAGCACCGGCAGGCAAGGATAGCCATCGACCAGACCACCGCCGCTGCGCTGAAACGCCTTGACCGCCGCCACTGTCAGCGGCCCGATCTTGCCATCTGCCGCGCCCGACATCATGCCGCGCGCCAAAAGCCGCTGCTGCATCTCGATCTTCTCGGGCAGGGTCAGCGCACGCAGATCGCGCGGCCAGGCCTGTACAAAGCCAGCCCCTCCGCGCAAGCGGTCCGACAAATGCCCCACCGCAATCACATAGGCATCAGCTTTGTTATAGCTCTCAATCGCGGCGAAATTGTCATAGACCATAAAGGCCGGCCCGCGCGCGCCAGCCGGCAAGATCACCGCGCCCCAATTGGCCTCGGGCAGTGCCGCACCCTCTGCTGCCACCACCCCCAGCCCCCGCCAAAACGCCATCGGCCTTTGAGTGCGGCTGCCTGCCAGATCATAGTCAAACCCCGCCGGCAAGCGCAGCTCTTGCCCCCAGGCCTGCCCCGGCCTCCAGCCCGCATCCGCCAGATAAGCGGCGGTCGAGGCCAGCGCGTCGGTCGGGTCGTCATCCCAAATATTGCGGCTGCCATCGCCGTTAAAATCCACCGCAAGCCGTTCATAAGAGGATGGCATGAACTGCGTATGCCCCATCGCCCCCGCCCAAGACCCGCGCAACTGCGCAGGCTTTGCCGCGCCGCGCTGCAAGATCTTCAGCAGTATCAGCAGCTCGGCTTCAAAAAACTCAGCCCGCCGCCCCTCGTAAGACAACGTCGCAAGTGCTGAAAGCGTGTCGATATCGCCGCGCACCGCGCCATAGGCACTCTCTAAGCCCCAAATCGCCAGAACGGTATATTTATCAACGTGGTAGCGTGCCTCGATCCGGTCAAACAGCGCAGCGTTCTTGCGCAGCGCCCGCTGGCCTGCCGCAATGCGGTCCTCCGAGACGGCCTTGTCCAGATAGTCCCAAATCGTCTTGGAAAACTCATTTTGCTTGCGGTCACGCTCGACCACCTCGGGCAGAAAGCGGGTCTGCGCCATCGCCTGATCAAACAGGCCAGCCGAGACACCCTGCGCCAAGGCCCGCGGGCGAAAGCCTGTGCGCCACGCCTCAAAGCCCGCCACGCTGCCCAGATCGTCCATCATGCTTTGCCCTGCCTCTGCCTGCGGTTCCAGATCCTGCGCAAGTGTGACGGGCGCGCAAAGCCCCGCCGCCAACGCCACTGCACAGATCCCCAAAGACCGCCGCATGCCCTACCCTTTTGCCTGCCAAAGCAAGCCTAGCGGTCTGGCGCGATCCTGCCAAGTCAGCGCCGGCTGCGATGCACCTTGCGCGCGGTTTTTGCAGCCTTTTCCGCCGATTTGCCGGGCTTGCGCGGCTGATACCGCCCGCCCCTGCGCCCGCCTTGCGGCAGCGGCCCGTCTTCCAGCCCGACCAGATCCAGCATCAAGCCTCCGGTCAGCGGGCTTGCCTCGGCCAGCCGCACCGTCACGCGCAGCCCGATCCCCAAAACCAAACCGCTGTCTGAACCCGTCAGCGTCTGCGCGTCTTGGTCGTAATGGAAAAACTCGCGCCCGATCGAGCGGATCGGCACCAAGCCATCCGCGCCGGTTTCTTGCAACCGCACGAACAGACCAAAGCGCTGCACACCCGAAATCCGGCCCGCAAATTCATTGCCCACCCGTTCAGACAAGAACGCCGCCAGATAGCGGTCGGTGGTGTCGCGTTCGGCGACCATGCTGCGCCGCTCGGTGTCGGAAATCTGCTTGGCGGTGTCGTCAAGATTTTCGATATCCCAAGCCGACAGCCCATCGTCGCCCCAGCCGTGGCCAGAAATCAGCGCGCGGTGCACGATCAGATCGGAATAACGCCGAATCGGCGAGGTGAAATGCGCATAGTTGCGCAGCGCCAAACCAAAGTGGCCAAAGTTTTCGGCGTTGTAATAGGCCTGCGTCATAGACCGCAGCGTCGAGATATTCATCAGCTCGTCAAATTCGGTGCCCGCCGCCTGCGACAGCAATCGGTTCAGGTGCATGGTCTTCAGCACCTGCCCCTTGGCCAGCGTAAAGCCCGAAGCCTCGGCCACCTCGCGCAGGCTTTCCAGCTTGTCTTGCGAAGGTTCCTCATGCACGCGGAACAACAAGGGCCGCTTCAGCCCAACCAGCTCTTCTGCCGCCGCCACATTGGCAAGGATCATGCATTCTTCGATCAGCTTATGCGCGTCAAAGCGTTCATAAAACGACACCGAGGTGACTTTGCCGTCGTCATCCAGAATGATCTTCCGCTCGGGCAGTTCCAGATCCAGCGGCTGGCGCAAGGCACGGGCGTGCTTTAAGGCAGCATAGGCCGCATACAAAGGCCGCAGCACATCGTCCAGCAAAGGCGCGGTTTTGGCATCGCTGCGCCCGTCAATCGCGTCTTGCACCTGCGCATAATTCAGGCTCGCCTGTGACCGCATCAAGCCACGGGTAAAGCGGTGGCCCAGCTTTTGGCCCTGCGCGTCGATGCGCATTTCGACCGCCATACAGGCGCGGTCCACATGTTCGTGCAAACTGCACAGATCGCCCGACAACACATCGGGCAGCATCGGCACCACGCGGTCAGGAAAATAGCTAGAGTTGCCGCGCTTGCGGGCCTCGCGGTCCAGCGCCGAGTTGGGGCGGACGTAATGCGCCACATCGGCAATCGCCACCCAGATCACAAAGCCACCGGGATTTTTCGGGTTTGGGTCTGCCATGGCATAGACCGCATCATCACGGTCGCGGGCATCGACGGGGTCGATTGTCACCAAGGGCAGGCCGCGCAGGTCTTCGCGTTTGCCCAAGGCCACAGGCTTGGCGGCCTCGGCTTCGGCAATCACCGCGTCGGGGAAATGGTCGGGAATGCCGTGCTGATGGATCGCAATCAGGCTGACCGCGCGCGCACCCGAAGGGTCGCCCAGCCGCGCCGTGATCTTGGCTTGCGGCAGGCCAAAGCGTTTGGGGCCGATCTGCTCGGCCTCGACCAACTCGCCGTCCTTGGCGCCGCCGTCATGGTCGCGCGCAACACGCCATTCTTTGTCCGAGCCTTTGTCGACCGGCAAAATCCGCCCGCCTTCGGAAGCGGCACGGTAAACCCCGATCACCTTCAGCGGGTTCGAGCCCAGCGCTCGGATCAACCGCGCCTCATAGCCGTAATCCTGCCCGCCAACCGGCGTCAGCCGTGCAAGGATCTTCATCCCCCCCGCCAAAGCGGTGTCGCCCTTTTGTGGCATGATCAAAATGCGCGGCGGCGTGTCGGTATCCCCCGCCTCCAGCGGCTGGGCGAACAGATCGCCATTGCTGTCAGGCGGCAAAACCAGCAGCACCGAGACCGGCGGCAGCGCGCCCTCTTCACGGTAGCGGCGCGATTTCTTTTCAACCGCGCCCTCGGCCTCCAGCTCGCGCAGCATCCGTTTCAGGTCGATGCGACCATCGCCGGTGATGCCGAAAGCCTTCGCGATATCGCGCTTGCCCGTCAGGGTCGGGTTGTCGAGGATCCACTGACGGATCTGATCTTTTGTGGGAAGCATTTTCATCCCCTGCCCCTAGCACGGAGTGGGGCGGGCGGGAAGGGCGCGCATGCAGGCCGCGCTAAAGCGCCGCTGCCGCCGCCATGCCTGCCCAGCGCCCCGTGGCCCAAGCCCCCGTCAGCAGATAGCCGCCGGTGGGGGCTTCCCAATCCAGCATCTCGCCGCAGACAAACACGCGCGGGATCGCGCGCAGCTCTAGCCCTTCGGTCACCGCAGCCTGCATCACCCCGCCTGCAACCGAGATCGCCTCGTCAATCGGGCGCGGGCCTGCAAGCCGCAGATCAAGCTGTTTGATCGCCTCGACCGGCGGGCGGCCCTTGCCAAACTCCATCACCAAAGCCACGGCGGCAGGCGGCAGACCCAGCTTGCGCAGCTTATTGACCAAGGTTTCCGCAGGTTTCATCCGCGACAGCCGCGCCGAAATCTCATCGCCCGAAACATCCGGCATCAGATCCAGCGTCAGTTGGCCGCCTTCGCGCAGATCGCGGCTGACCGCGTAGATCCCGCCGCCCTCGACCCCGCGGGCCGAGATCACGAATTCGCCCCGCTCGACACGCCCGCCAACATGCAGCGCCGCCCCCTTGATCGCTGCGCCAAAATGCTTGGCCATATGCGGCGACCATTCGACGGCAAAACCCATATTGGCCGGACGGAACGGCGCGATCTGCACGCCTTTTTCTGCCAGCCACGGCAGCCAAGCCGCATCCGACCCCAGCCGCGCCCAAGAGGCCCCGCCCAAGGCCAGCACCGTCACCGCAGGTTGCAAGACCTGCCGACCCTCGGGCGTGTCAAAGACAAAGCCTTGGTCCGCAAACCCCGCCCAGCGCCAACGGCTGCGCAGCTCGACCCCCATGCCCGCAAGCCGCGCCAGCCAAGCCCGCAACAGCGGCGAGCCCTTCATGCTGCGCGGAAACACCCGATCAGACGAGCCGGTAAACACCTCTTGCCCCAAACCACGCGCCCAGATCACCACCTGCGCCGGACCAAAACCCGCGATCATCGGCGCCAGCCAGGCATCGCCGTAAGCTGCGATAAAGCTGTCGCTTTCTTCATCTTTGGTGATGTTCAGCCCCGACTTGCCAGCCATCAGGAATTTGCGCGCAGGGCTGGGCTTGGCCTCGCAGACCAATACCTTGCGACCAGCACGCGCCAATTCTTCCGCCGCCATCAGCCCCGCAGGGCCTGCGCCAATGACCAAAGCGTCAAACATGGCGCATCTCGATCACACGGCGCGGATAGGGGATCTCGATTCCCTCGGCCTTAAGCGCGTTCCAGATCGCAAACAGCACTTTGCTTGCGTATTTGTTTTTGCCGTCGTCGATGCCGTTCACCCAATATTCCACTGCAAAGTCAACCGAGCTGTCGCCAAAACCACGCAATTCGCAATCAGGCCGATCGGGGTCGGTCAGCACAAAAGGCAGCGCCGCCACCGCCGACTCTATCACCGCAGGCACGCGGTTAATATCGGTTTCATAAGCCACCGAAAACAAAGCCTCATAGCGGTTGGCAGAGCCTTGGTCGGAATAATTCACCACACGGCTGGTGATGAAATGTTCGTTCGGCACCACGATCCACTTGCCGTCAAAGGTTTCCAAAATGCAGGCGCGGGCGGTCATCTTGACGATGGTGCCCCGCTCGCCGCCATCAAGTTCAACATAATCGCCGACGGTGGTTTGCCCCTCGATCAATAAAATGATCCCCGAGATGAAATTCGCAGCAATCTGCTGCAAACCAAGGCCAATCCCAACACCCAAGGCACCACCCAAAACCGCAACGGCGGTCAGATCGATGCCCATGATGCTCATCAGCAGCAAAAACGCCGCGCCAAAGATCGCCACTTCAATCGCCTTGACCGCCAATTCGCGGGTGGCAGGGCGCAGCTCGTCTTGCGCTTTGATATAGCCCGCACTTTGCCGGTTCGACCAAGACCCCAGCCAAAACAACAGGCTGCCCGCAACCAGGCCTCGGATCAGCGCCAAAATCGAAAAGCGGATATTGCCCAAGGCGATGATGCTGTCATCCAGCCGCTGCAAAATCAGGTCTAGCAGGCCAAACATATAAAGCGCCGCACAGGGGATCAGCACATATTTCCCCAACAGTTTCAAGAAGCTGTCGGTCAGCACCTCGCGTACGAAACTTTGCGCGGCAAGGAATAAGAACAGCCGCTTGCCCAAGGCCACCACCTCGCCCGACCCAAAGACCGAACGCGTGACCTCTTCCCCGCCTGCGGTCAGCGCATAGGCAAAAAGCGGCATCAGCAAGGGCACGAAGCCAAGCGAAAAGCGGCGCAGTTTGGCAAGCAGGCTGTCTTTTTGCCCCGGCTCAAGCAGGCGCGTCAGCAGTGGCCCCAAGCGTTTCGCCCCTGCGCGCGCCAGCAGATAGGCCAGCGCCAGCAGAATAAATTGCGACCAAGCGGCAGGCGACAGCAGCCACCCCAAAGCGATATCACTGGCCGATTGCGCCCAGCCCATCAATGTGACGACCCATTGCGAGTTCATAGTTTAGCACCCCTTACTTCACACCTTTGCGCGCAGTCAGCCGATCAGCGCCTTAATCGCGGCACTATGCCCCGCTTTGGCGGCCAAAGCATCGGCCATCAGCGCCCGCGCGGTCGCCATCAAAGCCTCGGGGGCGCAAATCCGCTCGATCAGCCCCCAAGCCTGCGCCTCTTCGGCCTCGATCCGCGCGCCGGCCAGCAAAATCATCTTGGCGCGCGCAGGCCCGATCAGCGCGGCCAGCCGTGCAGGATCAGAGGGCTGCGGCAAAAACCCAAGCCGCATCACCGGATAAAAGAACTTCGCCCCCGTCACCGCCAGCCGCATATCGCAAGCCAACGCCAAGCCCATCGCCCCGCCCGCCAGCGTGCCGTTCAACGCGGCAATCGTCGGGCAGGGCAGCGCTGCAATCGCCGCCGAGACCCGCTCCCACGCCGGATTGCGGCCAAGCCCCGCCTGCATTTCTTCTAGATCCGCGCCAGCCGAAAACACCTTGCCGACACCTGTCAGGATCAACGCCGCAGGGGGCGGGCCCGCCAAGGCGGCCTCAAGGTCCGCCAGCATCGCAGCCGTCAGCGCATTAGCCTTTTCTGGCCGGTTCAAGGTCAGCGTAAGCAGACCGCCGTCTTTGGTAACCTCGATCATGCCAGCAACCCCACAGCGCGCTGCACCACATCTTCGCGCAGCGACACATCACGGCCAAGCCAAGCATCCGCCGCCGCTGTACACATCCAAACCAGCGTTTTGGCGGGCCATTCGGGCGCAATATGCACGGAAGGATCCAATTGACTGACCGGATTAACCCCCGAGGCCTTGATCTTGACCTGCATCTGCGTCGCCACCGTTCCGGGTGACAGGCCCAGCACCCGAATGCCATGCGCAGCCTCTTCCAGATGGCCGACGCGCGTCAGCATCAGCGCCGCCGCTTTGGTGGAACAATAGCCCCCCCAGCCTTCCAGCGGATTGGTCGCAGCACCGGACGAGATGTTGATGATGGTGCCATAGCCCTGCGCACGCATCTGCGGCAATGCAGCCCGCATGCCATAAAACACCCCGTTCAGATTGATCTGCACCGCGCGGGCAAATTCGGCAGGATCCGCCGTTGCCAGATGCGCAATCGGGTCGATCACTCCAGCATTGTTGATCAAAACATCCAAGCGCCCCCAGCGCGCAACAACCGCCGCCAGAGCCGCCTGTACTTGGTCGAATTCTGCCACATCGCAGGTTAAGGCCACCGCCGCTTCGCCCAGCTCTGCTGCCAGCGCTGCGATCTCGGGCTCTGATCGCGCCAGCAGCGCAACCTTTGCCCCCAAGCCGCAAAATGCACGCGCCGCAGCCGCGCCAATGCCACGACTTGCCCCGGTAATCACAACAACTTTGCCCTGCATGATGATGCCTCCTTCGCCTTGATAACAATTGCGTCGATTGTCTATTGCGCACATCAGAAACCCTTGACCGCCCCGATGCAAGCAGGGATGCTTGGGCCAAAGAGAGTTCCAAGGGGCCGATTTATGAAACGCATGCTTTTGGCGGGTAGCGCCGCGACAGTCGCAGTCTTTACGGCCAGCTGTGCCTTGGCAGATGTCACAGCCGAAGAGGTTTGGGCAAATTGGCAAGAAATGATGTCCGCCTCGGGCCAAACGCTGCGCACCACCGATGTCAGCCGCAACGGCAACCGGCTTGTGGTCTCGGGTCTGACCCTTGATCAAAAAAGCGACCATAGTTCGGCGGCACTGTCGATTGATGAAATCGACTTTAGCGAAAATGGCGATGGCAAAGTGACTGTCACCTTTTCTGACAGCATCCCAATTCTGATCAAAACCACGCCGCCCCCGGGGCTGATGGACGCAAAACCAAGTGACCTGAAAATCACCCTGTCGCAGCCAGGGCTTGCGCTGGTCGCAAGCGGGCAGGCCGATGCGCTGACCTATGTCATCACAGCACCCAAGCTTACCGCCACGCTGGAAGCGCTGAACGGCATTGACAGCGCGCTTGTTGATCTGACGATGAATGCAACGCTGACCAATATCGCGGCAAACTATCTGGTCGAAGGCGTGGGCGCGGCGAAAAAGATTGCCAGCAGCTTTACTGCCGACAGCATGGCACTGGTAGCCTCTAGCAAAAACAGCGACACTCAGTCCGCCTTTGACATGACCGCGCAGATCGAGGCGATTTCCGGCCAATCCAGCGGGACTTTGACCGATATGGCCGATATGGCCAAAGCCCTCACGGCTGGCTTTGCGGTGACCTCGAGCTTTGACTATGCTTCAGCGAAATTCGATGTCTCTGCCAACACCAAGGGCGTCGGCAGCCATGTCAGTGGCGCGACCTTGGCAGGAGGGCTGGCCTTTGCGATGGACAAGATGCATCTACGCTACGATCTGCACAACAGTGGCACCGCTCTCAGCTTTTCTGGCCCCGATCTGCCAGTGCCGCAGGTTGATGTGACCTATGATGAACTTGCGTTCATGATTGATATGCCCACCGGCAAATCTGACACGCCCTCGGACTTCGCCTTCCTAAGCAAGCTCGTCGGCTTTAACGTGTCAGAGCCGGTCTGGGCGATGGTCGACCCCGCTGGCGTGCTGCCGCATGAGGGTGCAACGGTGATTTTGGATGCCAAGGGCAAAGCCTCGCTGAACACCGATCTGTTTGATGAACTGCAACAGGGCACCTCGGGCGAGGCCGCCAAGGGCGAGCTGAACGCGCTGGACCTCTCGCAGCTGCAACTCTCCTTTGCCGGAGCAGAGCTGACCGGCACCGGCGCTTTGACCTTCGACAATTCCGATCTGGAAACCTTTAGCGGGCTGCCTGTGCCCACGGGCAAGATCGACTTGAAACTGACCGGCGCAAACAGTCTTCTCGATAAGATCGTCGCGATGGGCTATCTGAATGAGCAAGACGTCATGGGCTATAAGATGATGATGGCGATGTTTACCAATTCTGCGCCCGACAAAGACGAGCTGACCTCGGTGCTGGAGTTCAAGGACAAAGGCTTTTACGCCAACGGCCAGCGCCTGCAATAACACGCCTTATTCCCTGCAAACGCCGCCCCAGCCTGCTTGGGCGGCATTTGTTTTGATAAAACCTGTGCCTAGCGCTTGAAACTGGCGGCGAAAGCATGACTTTGACTGCAAATGCCGCAAAAGGATACGCCATGACCCGCCTTGCCACGCTGACCCAAGCCCTGCTGGACGCCGCCAAAGCTGCGGGGGCAGAGCAGGCCGACGCCATGGCGCTGTCGGGCGTGTCGCAAAGCATTGATATTCGGGCGGGCGCGCTGGAACAGGCCGAACGCTCTGAGGCGACCGAGATCGGGTTGCGGGTGCTGATGGGCGGGCGTCAGGCCTGTGTCTCGGCCTCTGACACCTCGCCCGCGACGCTGGCGCGGCTGGCCGAACGCGCGGTGGCTATGGCGCGCGAGGCCCCCGCCGACCCCTATGCGGGCCTTGCCAGCCCCGAGCAAATCGCCACATCCTGGGATCTGGCCGCTTTGGAACTGGTGGAAGACGCGCCCGAACCCAGCGCCGCCGACCTAGAGGCGATGGCGCGCGCCGCCGAGGCCGCCGCGATGGATTCCGCAGGCATCACCCAGGTTGAGGCTTCGGCAGGCTATGGCCGCCGCGAGGTGCATATGGCCGCCAGTAATGGTTTTTCGGGCGGTTACGCGCGCAATTCGCATTCGGTTTCCGCCGTGGCCTTCACCGGATCGGGCACGGGGATGGAGCGCGATTACGCAGGCGAAGGCCGGATCTTTGCCGCCGATATGCCCTCGGCCGCAGGCATTGGCGCGCTTGCCGCCGAACGCGCTTTGGCGCGTGCAGGCGCTGTGCAGCCCAAAACAGGCACCTATCCGGTGCTGTTTGACGAACGCGTTGCCTCGTCTTTGATCGGGCATCTGACCTCGGCGATCAACGGGGCCGCGATTGCGCGTGGGCAGTCTTGGCTGCTGGATGCCTTGGGCCAACAGGTTTTGCCTGCTGGCCTGTCCTTGGTGGAAGACCCGCTGCGCCCGCGCATTTCGGGCTCGCGGCCCTTTGATGGCGAGGGGCTGCCCTCGGCCCGCCGCATGGTGGTGGAAAACGGTATCCTGCTGGGCTGGACGCTGGATCTTGCCACCGGGCGCAAGTTGGGCATGGCCAGCACCGGCAATGCCGCGCGCGGCACCTCGGCACCGCCAACGCCGTCGTCGTCGAACACCGATCTGACCCAAGGCCAGCTTAGCCGCGCCGATCTGATCCGCGATATGGGCACGGGGCTTTTGATCACCTCGATGATCGGTTCGACGATCAATCCAAACACCGGCGATTATTCGCGCGGTGCCTCGGGCTTCTGGGTCGAGAATGGCGAGATCAAATATCCGGTGAACGAATGCACCATCGCGGGCAATCTGCGCGAGATGCTGCTGCGGATCATCCCTGCCAATGACGCGCGCGCGCATCTGTCGACCCGCGTGCCCAGCCTGTTGATCGACGGGATGACCCTTGCCGGCGCATGACCTTGCCCTTTTGACCCAAGCCGCCCGCGCTGCTGGCGAAATCGCTTTGCGGTATTGGCAAAACACGCCTGCGGTTTGGGAAAAGGGCGATCAAGGTCCGGTGACCGAGGCCGATATTGCTGTCAACGACATGCTGAAATCGACCCTGCGCGCGGCGCGGCCCAGCTATGGCTGGCTGTCCGAGGAAACCCCTGACGATAGCGCGCGGCTGCAATGCGAACATGTGTTCATTATTGACCCAATCGACGGCACGCGCGCCTTTATTGCGGGCGAACCCTATTTCGCGCATTCGCTGGCCGTGGCGCATCGGGGTGAAGTGGTGGCCGCTGCGGTCTATCTGCCTGCCAAAGATCTGTTGTTCACCGCCAGCCATGACGCGCCTGCGATGCTGGACGGCATGGCAATTTCGGCCACAGCAACGCGGCTGCAAGACGGGGCTAACATCCTGACACCAAAGGCGAACTTGCTGCCCGATTTCTGGCAAGGCGCGCCGCCCGCCTTTCAGCGCAGCTTTCGCGCCTCGCTGGCTTATCGGCTGTGTCTGGTGGCCGAGGGCCGGCATGACGGCATGCTGACCTTTCGCCCGACATGGGAATGGGACATCGCCGCAGGGGCTTTGATTGCCAGCAAGGCCGGCGCGCGGGTGACAGATCGTCATGGCCAAGCACTGCGGTTTAACAATGCCACGCCCCAAACGGCGGGGGTTCTGGCGGCAAACCCAGCGCTGCATGGCGAAATCTTTGGCCATATAAAAGCATAAGGCCGCCCGAAGGCGGCCCTATGTGAACTTTATGTCAGATTACTTTTTCTTTGGCGGCACGAACCGCTTAGAGGTATCTGCTGCGCGCGGGCCTGCGGGCTTTGGCTTGCCAAAGCTTTTGCCCTCGGCGCTGTGCGATTTGAAACCAGTGGCCTTGCCGGGCTTGCCTTCACCGCCGCCATGCGACTTGAAACCAGCCGAGCGCGGGGCTGCCGCTTTGTCATCGGATTTCCAACGTGGCTTTGGCTCGGCATCGCGGGGCGCATAGGGCTTTGCGCCTTCGGCACGCGGGGCATAGGGCTTACGCTCGCCATCAGCGCGGGGTGCGTAGGGCTTTTTGTCACCATAAGCAGGCTTTGCGCCATAAGCGGGCTTGTCGCCGTAAGCCGGTTTTGCACCGTAAGCTGGCTTTTCACCATAAGCAGGCTTCGCGCCATAGGCCGGTTTATCGCCACGCGGCGCATAGGGCTTTTTGTCGCCATAGGCAGGCTTTGCGCCATAAGCGGGCTTGTCGCCGCGCGGAGCGTAGGGCTTGGCGCCTTCGGCACGTGGCGCATAGGGTTTGCGCGGCTGCGGGGCTTCGGCCGGAGGCGCGTCATTGCCACGGATCGGGTCGTAACCATCGGCACGCGCCTCTTCCAACAAACGCGAGGGTTTTGGCACATAGGCTGGCTTGTCGCGCTTTTCATAAGGCGCTTTTTCGGCGCGATCGGCCCGCTCTGGGCGATCACCGCGCGGAGCAGGGGCTTTGCGCGGCGCGCGCTCGGGACGGTCCATCGAAGGTTCGCCCGCCATCCGCGCCATCACGACGCCGTTTTCAAGCTCCAGCGTCTGGCCGAATTTGCCCGCCAAACCTTCAGCGATCTGCACATAGGTCACTTCGGATTGCACGCGAATCGCACCGATGCCGTCCTTGGAAATGCCGCCTGCGTCACAGATTTTTGGCAACAACCAGCGCGCTTCGGCGCGGCCGGTATGACCAACCGAAAGTTCAAACCAGACCGAGGCGCCAAATTCACTGCGCTCGCGCGGAGGAGCTGCGGCATCGCGTGGCGCTGCGGTTTCCGTCAGCACTTCGGGGGCCGAACGGCCCGAGCGCCAGGATTTCACATAGGCGGCGGCAATCTGCTCGGGGCCAAAGCGCGCGATCAGCTGGCTCGCCATATCCATCTCTTCGGTCAAATCCTGACCAAAGACGGGGTTTTCAAAGATCCGCAGATCGTCGCGCGATTGTACGTCTTCGGCCGAAGGCGCCGCACCCCATTCCGCCACAACCTTCGCACCTTGCAGCAAACGCTGGGCTTTTTTGAATTCAGACGGGGCCACGATGAGCGCCGAGACGCCTTTCGATCCCGCACGACCGGTGCGGCCCGAGCGGTGCAGCAGGGTTTCCGAGTTTGACGGCAGATCGGCGTGGATCACCAATTCCAGACCCGGAAGGTCGATGCCGCGCGCGGCCACATCGGTGGCGATACAGACATTCGCCCGCCCGTTGCGCAGCGCGGTCAGCGCGTTTGTGCGCTCTTGCTGGCTGAGTTCACCCGAAAGGGCGACGACCTTAAAGCCACGGTTGCCCATGCGCGCCATCAGATGATTGACGTTCACGCGGGTTTTACAGAACACGATGGCGGTTTGCGCTTCGTAAAAGCGCAGGGCGTTAAAGATCGCATGTTCGCGGTCGCGCACGGCCACCGAAAACGCGCGGTATTCGATATCAACGTGCTGTTTTGCTTCGCCTTGGGCGGCAATGCGCAGCGCATCATTTTGGAAATCTTGCGCCAGTTTCGCGATTTCTTTCGGCACGGTGGCCGAGAACATCAGCGTGCGACGCTCAGGCGAGGCCGCAGCAAGGATATATTCCAGATCGTCGCGGAAGCCCAGATCCAGCATCTCGTCGGCTTCGTCCAGCACGGCCGCGCGCAGGCCCGACAGGTCCAGCGATTTGCGGTCGATATGGTCGCGCAGACGGCCCGGTGTGCCGACCACGATATGCGCACCGCGATCCAGCGCGCGCTTTTCGGTGCGATAGTCCATGCCGCCGACGCAGGTTGCAATCTGCGCGCCTGCGGGGCCGTAAAGCCACTCCAGCTCGCGCGCCACTTGCAGCGCCAATTCACGGGTGGGGGCAATACACAGCGCCAAAGGCACATCTGCATAAAGCAGCTTGTCCGAGCCTGCCAGAATCTGGTCCGCCATCGCGATACCAAAAGCAACGGTCTTGCCCGATCCGGTCTGTGCCGAAACCAGCAAATCGCGGCCTTGCGCCTCGTCTGCAAGCACTGCCATTTGCACGGCAGTCAGTTTTTCATAGCCTTTAGCGGCCAAAGCTGCGGCCAAAGGCGCAGCAATTCCCAAGTCGATCATGTCTTTTCCTGATGGGGGGCATCGCTTAGATGCGCCCTTGAAGTACCAATTTATGCGGCACCTCATTCCCCATCGCAGACGTGCCTCCCACGGCATCTGCACCGGAACCCTCGGGCCGATCTGCCGCCTCTACAGCAGATCGCAGCGGATGTATAGCAAAAGCTTAGATCATCTTAATGGTGTCTTTGCCAACCGCCAGCATATAGCCGCGCCGCGCCACGGTTTTGACCAAAAGCTCGCTGACCATTTGATTGCCCAGCGCATCGCGCAAGCGTTTGATCCGGGTCGCCCCCGCCGCCTCGTCGCAGTCCGAGGCATCGCGCCCCGAGATCACGCCTTCAATCTGCGCGCCGGTCAGCACATCGTCATCCATCCGCGCTTCGGCCAGCACCGACAGGGTTTCGATCGCGGCTTCGGTCAGGGCAAATTCCATATCGTTGATATAGACCGCCCGCGCCTCGCGGCTGATCAGGATCGACGAGACTTGTATCCCCGAGCGTTGAATGGCCGAAATGCGCCGGTTCAGCGCGATGATGGTCACCAAAAACACCAAGGCCGCGATCATCAGCGCGGTGGCAAAGATCAGCAGCACAAAGATCACCGAGCGATAGCTTTGCAGCACCTCGGAAAAGCTGGTGCCCGATTGCGCCAGAATTTCCAACAGCTTGATCTCGGCCCCCGAGGTCAGGTCGTTATTATCGACAAACAGCTTTTCCACGCGGGCGTTAAAGGCATTGGCGTCAGGCAGGTTCAAAAACAAGAACACCGCAGCGCCCAGCAAAATCAGCACAATCGCCGCAATACCGTAGCCCACCACGCGGTTGCCCGCCCGCAATGTCTCAGTAGCGGAGGAAGTATTGCCCTGCACTTTCTTTCCTTTCGTCCAAGCCCTCTGGCCCAAAGGTCGACACCACGTTTAGCACCGTCCAGCCATCAGCCGCCAGTCTGGGCGCAAGTTCGCCTTTGGCGGCGTCATTTGATCCGCAGGCCGCATCCGACACTTGTGCCACACCGTAATGCAGCCGCAAGGGCGCATCCTGTTTGGCCTTATAATCGGCATAGCACGCCGCATCTGCGGGCAGAGCCAGACCTATAAGGGCCATCGCGAAGATTAGGCGCATCATGCTGCACACTCCTGTTCAATACCGCTTTATCCTGCGCAAAGCCCTGCGGTTATTCAATATCCAAAGGGGTTTATTGCCCTGCTATCGCATAACAAGGCATGGTTCCCGCCCTTGGCCCAGGATCGCCCCGCCTTTTGCTTGCCTGCCACCCCCCTTTTTAAGCGCCGTATTTTGCGCTAGGCAAAGCCATGCAAAAAGCAACCGCAGACCTTAGCTCTGAAATCGCCGCCCAAGCGCGTGGCTTTGCCCTGATCGCAGGGGTGGACGAAGTCGGCCGTGGCCCGCTTGCAGGCCCGGTGACCGCCGCCGCTGTGATCTTGGACCCCGCGCGCATTCCCGAAGGCTTGTCCGATTCCAAGACCTTAACCGCAGCCAAGCGTGAAAAACTCTACGATCTGATCCTTGGCGCGGCGCAGTGCTGCATCGCCCATGCCTCGGTGGAAGAGATCGACCGCCTGAACATCCTGCGCGCCAGCCATCTGGCGATGGAGCGCGCGGTCGCAGGCCTGCCGATTGCGCCAGACCATTGCCTGATTGACGGCAATCTGATCCCGACACAACTGGCCGGGCGCGCCACGGCCATCGTCAAAGGCGATGCCAAATCCCTGTCGATTGCCGCAGCCTCGATCATCGCCAAAGTGGCGCGCGATCGCATCATGGTGGATTTGGCGCAACAGCATCCAGGTTATGGCTGGGAGGTAAACGCCGGATACCCGACAAAGTTGCACCAGCAAGCGCTGCTAAATCTTGGGGTAACCCCTTGGCATAGACGTTCGTTCAAACCTATCCACAAGATGTTGTATCAAGCGAAAACTGTAACCCCTTGATTCAATAAAGAATTTGACTGTGATTCGCCAATGACTCATTCTTATCCACAACAAGCGGTGGCAAACACCGAGGTAAGAGGCAGTACAGATGGCAACGAAAACAAAAGCGGCTGAGGCGGTTTCGCTTCCGCTGAACCAAATTCTTGATGGCGATTGCATTGAACGGATGAACGCATTGCCTGCTGGCAGCGTTGATCTGATTTTCGCAGATCCTCCCTATAACTTGCAGTTGAAAGGCGATCTGCATCGCCCCGACAATTCCAAAGTCGATGCGGTTGACGATCACTGGGACCAATTCGCCAGCTTCGCCGCCTATGACAAATTCACCCGCGACTGGTTGGCCGCTGCGAAACGGCTGTTGAAACCAAACGGCGCGATTTGGGTGATTGGCAGCTATCACAACATCTTTCGTGTCGGCTCTGCGTTGCAAGACCAAGGCTATTGGATGCTGAACGATGTGGTTTGGCGCAAATCCAATCCGATGCCGAACTTTCGCGGCAAACGCCTGACCAATGCGCATGAAACCCTGATCTGGGCCTCGCGCGATGAGGATTCGAAATACACCTTCAACTACGAAGCGCTGAAGGAATTGAACGACGGCGTGCAAATGCGCTCGGATTGGGTTTTGCCAATCTGCACGGGGCACGAGCGTCTGAAAGACGAACACGGCGACAAGGCGCATCCAACGCAAAAGCCCGAAAGCCTGCTGCACCGCGTGCTGATCGCCACCACCAACCCCGGCGATGTGGTGCTTGACCCGTTCTTTGGCACCGGCACCACCGGCGCGGTTGCCAAGATGCTGGGCCGCGATTTCATCGGGATCGAGCGGGAAGAGGCTTACCGCAAAGTCGCCGCCGCCCGCATCGAACGCGTGCGCCGCTTTGACGCCTCGGCGCTGGAAGTAACCGGATCAAAGCGCGCCGAACCCCGCGTGCCCTTTGGCCAAGTGGTCGAACGCGGCATGTTGCGCCCCGGTGAAGAGCTTTATTCCATCGGCAGCCGCCACTCCGCCAAGGTGCGCGCTGATGGCACGCTGATCGGGCTGGACGTCAAAGGCTCGATCCACCAAGTCGGCGCCAAGATGGAAGGTGCGCCCTCCTGCAACGGCTGGACCTATTGGCACTTCAAGCGCGATGGCAAGATGATCCCAATCGACATCCTGCGCCAACAAATCCGCGCCGAGATGGAGGCCGACACAGGTCGTCGCCACTGACCGGGCTGCGCTTTGGCGCAGCCTTCCCGCGAAATTTCAGGTTTACGCCGTGCCACGGTCCGCCCATGGCACCACTGCCCCAGCGTGCTTGCACGCTGGGGATTTTTGCCTTTAATCACTCCGATGCGCCTTTACAGCAAAGCAGACCCCAGCCGATGCAAAACGCCCTGATCCTGACCAGCAGTCTGCTGATCGCCGCCATTTTGCTGTATCCGCGGCTGTCGCATGCGCCCTTGTGGCGGGCGACGATGACGCCGCTGGCCTCGATCATCGGATCGGGGTTTCTGGTGCTGGGGCCGATCTTGCATCAATCTTGGGGGGCCAGCGCTCCCTTGGTGATGGCAGCGCTTTGCGCGGGCGCTTGGGCCTTTGGCGCCGCCATTCGCAGCAATATCGCCCATCGCAGCACCCAGCCCCGCCCGATCATCGAGCAAGGCTTGGAAACCGCCGCCTCTTGGGTCTTGTCCTTTGCCTATGTGATTTCGGTGGCCTATTACCTGAACCTGTTCGGCGCTTTTGGTGTCAGCCTGACGCCCTACGGTGATGCGCTGCATGCGCGGTTGCTGACCTCGGCGATGTTCTTGCTGATCCTTGGCGTCGGCTGGCTGCGCGGGTTTGACGCGCTGGAACGGCTGGAACAAGTCACCGTCGGCGTGAAACTGGTGGTGATCGCGGGGCTTTTGGCCGGGCTTGCGGGCTATTTTGTGACCCAAGCGCAGGCGGGTGCCTTGCAGATCATTCCGCCGCAGGTTTCGCTGTGGCAAAGCCTGACCTTGGGCTTTGGCCTGATCGTCACCGTGCAAGGGTTCGAGACCTCGCGCTATCTGTCCGAGAGTTATGACGCGCGGGTCCGCATCAGATCCATGCAATGGGCGCAGGCGATCTCGACCGTGATCTATATGATTTACATCACACTTCTGGCCTATGCCTTTGCCCCCGCCACCGGCGCGCTTAGCGAGACCGCGATCATTGCGATGATGGCTGTGGTCGCGCCGATCTTGCCCGCGATGCTGGTGGCCGCAGCGCTAAGTGCGCAGTTTTCCGCAGCCATTGCAGACACCAGCGGCGCGGGCGGTCTGATCGCCGAGCTGACGCGCAGCCGCGTCTCGTCGCGTCAAGCCTATGCGGTTTTGGTCGGCGCGGGCCTTGCCCTGACATGGAGCGCCGATGTCTTTCAGATCATCGCCTATGCCTCGCGCGCCTTTGCGCTTTATTACGCGCTGCAGGCCGCGATTGCCGCCAGCCACCGCGACCAGAGCGCTTTGCGCGTCACCGCCTATGCGGGGCTTGCGGTTTTTGGGCTGGCGATTGCGGTCTTGGGCACGCCTGTCGAATGATCACAGCGGCGCGCCTTTGGGGGCGGGGTTCAGCGCTTTGTTATAGGGCTTCCAATCGGTGATATCGGGGTAATACTGCCGCCGCCACGCCCGCACGCGCGGGTTCATGATGCGCCGCCAGATCGGCGGCAGCATCGCCGCCACCGTCATCACCGGATAGCCATAAGGCATCTGCGGCGCATCGTTTGCCGCATAGGTTTGCAGCAAGGGAAAGCGGCGGTCGGGTTTGAAATGATGGTCAGAGTGGCGCTGCAAATTTATCAGCAGCCAGTTCGACGCCTTTTGCGTCGCATTCCAGCTGTGATGTGGGCGCACATGTTCATATTTCCCCTCGCCCAGATAGCGCCGCGTCAGCCCGTAGTGTTCGACGTAATTCACCAGCTCAAGCTGCCAGATCGCAACCATGGCCTGAAACAAAAACAACCCCAGCCCCTGCCAGCCCCCCAAGCCAAAGGCCAGACAGATCATCCCCGCTTGCAGGCCCCAATAGCGCCAAAACGGGTTGGATTTATCAAAGGGATTCAGACCTTTGCGCGCCAGCATCGCCACCTCGGCCCGCCAAGCAGAGCCGTAGCAATGCCGCAGCACACGCGGAAAAAACCGATGAAAACCTTCGTTATAGCGCGCCGTCACCGGATCGCGCGGGGTGCCGACATAAAGATGATGCACCCGCAGATGTTCGCTGCGAAAATGGCCGTAAAACACCATGGCCAGCAGCAGATCGGCCAACCAACGCTCGGCCACGGGTTTTTGGTGCATCAGCTCGTGGCTATAGTTGATACCAACCGTGCCCGAGACGATGCCCGCGCCAAAGAACAGCACCAGCTTTTCCAGCCCGCCCAAATGCGCCGCCTGCGGCACATACCAGACCATCCAAAACAGCAGCACAGCTTGCAGTGGAAACCAGATCAGCGTGATCGCGCGGTAATAGGTCAGGTTGGTTTCAGGCGTTTCAGGGTCGGCGTTGTCCTCATTCAGGCCGTTGATCGCATCCAAGATCGAAAACAGCACCCAAGAATAAAGCGGCAAGCCCGCCACCCAGACCCCGCCCCAAAGCGCGCCTAAAACCGCCACCGGAAGCATGCCCAAAGACAGCCAGAACGGCAGGGCATTTTGCAGCTTTTGCACCTCAGAGATCGGAATTTGACGCATGGAACCCTCTCAGTTCAGCACAGTGTATCGAAAAAAACCAAGGCCTCAACGCGGCTTTTGGGTGGTGAACGCAAGGTCATAGGCCTTGCGCATCACCGTTGGCAGATCGTCGGGGTTAAGATCTGCGTAACTACCGCGTTCGGGGTTGCCGCGCGCTTTGGCCCAATGCACGGTCAGAAACAGATGGAAATGCGTGAAGGTGTGCTTGACCTCGCCCAAGATCTGCCACTCGGCCTGAAACGGCGGGCCACCGCCTGCACCGTCCCAGCCATCGCCGACAAAGCCCAACATGCCGCCCAACAAACCTTTGTCGCGCCGCCGCTCGACCAGCATTTGGCCAGCATTTTCCGCCAGCCAAACCGCGCCGCGCCGCACCGGCTTTTCCGGTTTTGGCAGCTTGCGCGGCAGCTCTGCCGCGATGCCGGCCTTGCGCGCCAGACAAAGCGCCATCAGCGGGCAAATGCCACAAGCAGGGTTGCGCGGGCTGCAAATCGTCGCCCCCAGATCCATCACCGCTTGGGCATAATCCCCAGCCCGCAGGCGCGGGGTCAGCCGGGTTGCATGCGCGATCAGCGCAGGCTTTGACAGCGGCAAAGGCGTCTCGACCGCGAACAGCCGCGCCATCACGCGCTCGACATTGCCATCCACCACCACCGCAGGCTCGTCATAGGCAATCGAGGCCACCGCCCCCGCCGTATAGGGCCCCACGCCGGGCAAAGCCCGCAGCCCCTCAGCCGTGGCAGGAAACACCCCGCCATGATCGCGCACCACGGCGCGCGCGCAGGCCAGCAGATTGCGCGCGCGGGCGTAATAGCCAAGCCCCGCCCATTCGGCCATGACGTCTGCATCCGCAGCTGCCGCCAGATCCTGCACGCTGGGCCAGCGCGTGACAAAGCGGGTGAAATAGCCGCTGACCGCAGCGACGGTGGTCTGTTGCAGCATCACCTCAGACAGCCAGATCCGGTAGGGATCAGGCCGCGCGCCCGCAGCCCGTGCCGCAGGCCCAATCCGCCAGGGCATCACCCTTGCGGCGCCATCATACCACGCCAAAAGCTGCTCGCTCACCGCTGCGTCACGCAATCTTTATCCCCCTTTGGCTGCCAAAGCTCTGGCATGCCAGCACCCTGCCCCTTACAATAGAGCCAGATCTTGAAAGGACCAGATGGCCCGCGCATCCGCACCACCGCCCACGCCCAAGCGCCGCTTTCGCGGTTTTGAGGCAACCTCTGGCCTGCTGCGCGAACAAATCCGCACGGTGGGCGAAAAGCGTGGCTTTGCCGTGGCCCGCGTGCTGACGCATTGGGATGAAATCGCAGGCGCGCAGATGGCCGCCATCACCCGCCCGGTGAAAATCGGCTATGGCCGCGAGGGCATGGGCGCGACCCTGACCCTGCTGGTCACCGGCGCCAACGCCCCGATGATCGAGATGCAAAAAGAACAGCTGCGCGAAAAGGTAAATGCCGCTTACGGCTATGCCGCGATCTCGCGCATTATCCTGACCCAAACCGCAGCCACCGGCTTTGCCGAAGGTCAGGCGCAGTTTTCCCACGCACCCCGCGCCAAACCCGCCGCCTCGGCTGCGGTCAAGCAAGAGGCCGCAAGCCTTGCAGCGCCGGTAAAGGACGAGGCGCTGCGCAATGCGCTTGAATCTCTGGTGCAAAACTTCTTAACTCGCCGCAAATCCAAGGAAGGTTCCTCTTGATGGCCAATCTCTTTACAACCGCTGCTGCAACTTTGGCGCTGACCTTTGGCCTTGGCCTTGGGGCAGTTAATGCCGACACCACCGCCACGCCCGCCCCAGCTGCTGCGGCGATCGAAATTCAAGACTTTGGCATTGGCGCGGCTGACGCCAAGGTGGTGATCGACGAATTCGCCTCTTTCACCTGCCCGCATTGCGCGCATTTTCACGAGACGGTTTACCCGCTGCTGAAGGCAGAGTTTATCGACACCGGCAAAGTGCGTCTGGTCTACCACGAGGTTTATTTTGACCGCTACGGCCTTTGGGCGGGCATGATGGCGCGTTGCGGCGGCGAGATGCGCTATATCGGCATCACCGACACGCTTTATTCTACGCAAAAAGACTGGGCTGCCAGCGACAAGCCAACCGAAGTGGTTGAGAACCTAAAGAAAATCGGTCGCGCAGCTGGGATGGATGACGCGACGCTTGATGCCTGCATGAAAGACAATGACATGGCCAAGGCGCTGGTTGACCATTACGAAACCAGCTTCAAAGCTGCTGGCATCGAAGGCACGCCGACCTTTTTGATCAATGGCGAAAAGCATACCAATATGGCCTATCCTGACCTGAAAGCGCTGATCGAGGCAGAACTGGCCAAGTGATGAACACGCCGCTTGCAGGGGTCAAGGTCGTCGAACTTGCGCGGATTCTGGCAGGCCCTTGGGCTGGCCAGACCCTTGCCGATCTGGGCGCGGATGTGATTAAGGTCGAGGCCCCCGAAGGCGATGACACCCGCCGCTGGGGCCCGCCCTTTGTAACCCGCGACGACGAAATCTCTGCCGCCTATTTCCACGCCACCAACCGCGGCAAACGTGGTGTCGTCGCCGATTTCCGCACGCCCGAGGGCAAAGAGATCGTGCATCGCCTGATTGCCGACGCCGATGTGCTGATCGAAAACTTCAAGGTTGACGGGCTGGCGAAATATGGGCTCGACTATGCCAGCCTCCACGCGATCAACCCCAAACTGATCTATTGCTCGATCACGGGATTTGGCCAAACCGGCCCCTATGCGCATCGCGCAGGCTATGATTTCATCATCCAAGGCATGGCGGGGCTGATGTCGGTGACGGGCGAGCCTGAGGGGCAGCCGCAAAAGGTGGGCGTGGCGGTCACCGATGTGTTCACCGGCGTTTATGCCGCCACCGCGATCTTGGCGGCCTTGGTGCAACGCGGCCGCACGGGGATGGGTCAACACATCGACATGGCGCTGATGGATGTCGCAACCAGCGTGATGTCGAACCAAGCGCAGAACTATCTAACCTCGGGGATTGCGCCAAAAAAGATGGGCAATGCGCATCCCAATCTGGTGCCCTATGCGGTGTTTGATTGCGCCGATGGCTGGATCATTCTGGCCACGGGCAACGATACGCAATACCAGCGGCTGTGCGAGATTTTGGGCTTGCACGATCTGGCACATGCGCCACAATTTGCCACAAATGCCGACCGCGTCGCCAACCGCGCCGATCTGACCCAGCGGCTGACCGCAGCCACGCGCGGCTTTGCCAAGGCTGATTTGCTGGCCGCTTGCGAAGCCCAAGGCGTGCCCGCAGGCCCGATCAATGATCTGGCCGAAACCTTTGCCGACCCTCAGGTTGTGGCGCGGCAAATGGAAATCGCGCCCGAAGGCATTAAGGGCGTCCGCTCGCCCTTCCGGTTTTCCGGCGCTGATCTGGCACTGGATCGCCCTGCACCAAAGCTGGGCCAGCATCAGGACGAGATTTTAGGCAAATAGAAGGGGTCACCCCCCTCTTTTACATCGCCAGCGCGGCTCCAATCAAACCCAAAACTGCCAGAACCAAAACGGGGCCAAACGACAGCGCAAAGCCCAAGCTCCGCGTGGAGGGGTCTTTGACATAGGCGCGCCAATAGATCATCCGGCCAACCAGAAACACCGCACCAATCGCAGCAACCAACCAACCAGACCAATGCTGTGCTGCGACATAAAGCGCAGGGAAGAACGCGATCAGCATTTCCAGCGTGTTCATCTGCACCCGATAGGCGCGCTCGAACCCCGCATCACCCGTCACAGCGGGAGCTTTGATGCCCGAGACCATCCGCGCTTTGCCCACCATAATGCCAAAGAACAAAAACTGTAGCACAGCCAGCAGGGCAACGATTTCAACGAAGTGCATGGTATTTCCTTATGTTGCAGCGAAACAGAGCGGAGTCAGCCGCGCCTTAGCCCCAGTTATAATTAAAACTGATCGAAATCCGCTCGTCATCCGACATATTCATCGGCACCTCGTGGCGCAGCCAGCTTTCCCACAACAGCACCTCGCCGGCCTCGGGCTTGGCATAGATAAAGCTGCGCAGATCCTCGCGCGCGGTCTTTTTGCGCGGCGGTGCGGCCATCATCATCGCCAGCCGCGGGTCTTCGAATTTGATCGCGCTGGTGTCTTCGGGCATGGTCACATAGGTGGTGCCGGAAATCACGCTATGGGGGTGGATATGCGAGGCATGGTTGCCGCCTGATCCCAAGATATTGACCCAAAGCGAATCAAGCTTCAGCTCTTTCTCGCCCAGCTCGAAATCCAGCTCTTTCACGAAGGCCGCGACATGCTTGTCCAACAGATCGACCAGCGCCTGAAAGATCGGAAACCGCCAAGGCAGATCATCCAACGAGGCATAAGAGGTATAGCCGGGATAGTCGTTTTCCTCGCACCATCTTTGGCCTGCCTCGTCATCTTCGGCAATCGACAGGCAAGCGCCCTCCAGTTCAGAGCCATCGACACCCGCGCCCATCTCGGACAGATGCGCACGATAAAGCCGGGTTACAAATAGGGTTTTGATCTCTGACATCTTAGCCTCCGTAAGGGGTTTGCGGCGCTATATAACGCCCAAGGCGGCAAGGCGAGCGTCCAATGCCGACCAATCGGCGATTTGCAGCCGCACCGGCAGGGTCAACACCCGCATGCGGTAAGCTTCGGGCAGGCGCACGGCGTCTTTTTCGGTGGTGACAAGCTGGGCGCCGCGCAGGGTTGCCTCGGCCTCAAGCCGCGCCAAAAGCGCGGGTGTCAGCACTTGGTGATCTTCCAAAGCCTCGCCGCGCAGCACATCGGCTCCGGTGGCGCGCAGGGTGGCAAAGAACTTTTCCGGCCGCCCGATGCCAGCAAAGGCCAGCACCCGCTCGCCGTGCCAATCCATCCCCATCTGCAAAACCTCAAGCCTGCCAGACAGCTGCGGCACGGCGGCGGTTTTGACGCGGCCTTCGCCAATCACCAGCACGAAATCTGCCCGCGCCAGCCCAACGGCCACAGGTTCGCGCAAAGGCCCCGCCGGCAAACAGCGGCCATTGCCAAAGCCCACCGCAGCATCGACCACCACAATCGAGATGTCTTTGATCACGCTTGGGTTTTGAAAGCCATCGTCCAAGAGCACCACCTGCGCGCCCGCGGCCTCGGCCATCTGCACCCCTGCGGCGCGATCACGCGCCACAAACACCGGCGCAAAGGCGGCCAGCAGCAAAGGCTCGTCGCCAACATCAGCCGCGCGGTGCCGCTTGGGGTCAACCGCAACAGGGCCCACCAGGCGTCCGCCATAACCGCGCGAGACCACGGCCACCCGCAGCCCGCGTGCTGCCAGCCGTTCGACCAAGGCGATGGCAGTGGGCGTCTTGCCAGTGCCGCCTGCATTGATATTGCCGATGCAAATCACCGGTACTTGCGCGCGATAGCCGGGCTTGCGCAGACGCCGCGCTACGCTGGCGGCATAGATCCAGCCCAGCGGCGCAAGCAGGCGCGCCCAAACCCCAACCGGCTGATGCCAAAACGCAGGCGGCCGCATCACGCCCCCCCCGCGATCAGAGCGCGCAGATCCTGAAACACCCGCTCGCTTGCCTCGCCCCCATCAGAGGACAGCGACCATGCCGCCTGCGCCAGACGGGCGGCACGATCAGGCGCCAGCAAATCGCCCAAGGCCTCGCCCAAATCCGCCGCATCGCCGACCGCCCGCGCCGCCTGCCCTGCCCCAAGCCGGCCAAAAACCGAGCCAAATATCCCCGGCTTTGGCCCATAGATAATCGCCGACCCCATCGCCGCCGCCTCCATTGGATTGCGCGCACAGCCCTGCCCCGACAGGCTGCCGCCCATAAAGCAGACCGGCGCAAGCCGATACCAAAGCCCATATTCACTATCAGAATCAGGGATATAGACGGTGGTTTCCGGATCTGGCTCTTGTTCCAACCTACGCTGTGCCACGGTCCAGCCTTCGGCGACCTCCATCTGCTGCACCAAAGCCTCGGCGCGCGAGAAATCTTGCGGCACAAGGATCAGCAACAAGCGATGCGACAGCCGCAGCGCCGCGCGATGTGCGGCGATCACCGCCGGCTCTTCGGCCTCGGGCACGCCCACCGCGAGCCAGATCGGCCGTGTCGCAAGCAAGGCCGCCAAAGCCGCGCGTTCGGGTTCGTGATGCGGCAGCGCGGCGCTGGGTTCTTCAAGCCGCCCCAAAGCCACGACTTCCTCTGCCCCAGCCCGCCGAAACGCTCGCGCGCCTGCGGCATCAATTGCGAAAACCCGTTGCTGGGCGGTAAGACAGCTGCGCACCAAGCCCGGATACCAGCCATCGCGCTCGCGCAACAAAAATGGATCGCGGGCATTGACCATCAACATCGGAATGCACCGCTCTCTCGCTTCGGCAATCAGCGCTGGACGCAGCTCACCTTCCGAGAAAATCACCAGCTTTGGCTGCCAATGCTGCAAAAAGCTGCGCACCTCGGCATGGCGATCAAAGGGGGCTGAATCGCGCAGCTGCTGCGGAGGCAGCGCGACGTCTTCAGGACAGGTTAGCAAGACCTTGGCCTGCACCTCAGACTCGATCCGCCGCGCCAGACTGGTCAGCCCAACCACCGCAGCGGCACTGGGGGCGTGCAGCCAAATCACATCACCGGAAGGCCGCGCGGGCCGTCGCACATCCACCGCAGGCACGCGCCCCGCAGCCAGATTGTAAAGCGTGCGGCCAAGCGAAAATACCATGATGCGTGGGCGTTAAGCGCCCATTTCCTCGGTCAAAGAGGCGGATTTGTTTTCTTCGCGCAGGCGGTGAATATGCGCGATGAAATAGCGCATATGGGCGTTGTCGACTGTGCGCTGCGCCTCGGCCTTCCAGGCGTTAAAGGCGCTGGCATAATCGGGGAACATGCCAACAATATGGATGTCATTCACATCTTTGAACACGTTCTGATCTGGGGTGACAAGTTCGCCACCAAAGACAAGATGAAGACGCTGCGCCATAGCTGGCTCCTTACTGCTGCACTGCGGCTAGACTAGCCTTTGGGGCGGATCGGGGCAAGGGGCGCTGCGGCAATCGGCATTTGCACAAGCCCGCGCAATCGGATCAAATAGCTTAAAAGTGTTAGGAGGCGCCCATGCAAAAACTTGCCGTCAATGCCGCGACCTTGGTCGCCACCGCCCGCGCGCGGATCACCGAGATTGAAACCCAAGACGCCATCGCCCTGCTGGCCGATCCCGATGTGGTGATCGTCGATATCCGCGACCCGCGCGAGCGCGAGCGCACAGGTTTTATCCCCGGATCGGTGCATGCGCCGCGCGGCATGGTGGAATTCTGGGTCGATCCCGAAAGCCCCTATTTCAAACCGGTGTTTGGCCAAGCGGGCAAACGCTTTGTGTTTCACTGCGCCTCTGGCTGGCGCTCGGCGCTGACGGTGGCGACGCTGCAAGACATGGGGTTTGAAGCCGCACATCTGCGCGAGGGCTTCAGCGCTTGGGTTGCGGCAGGCGGGCCGGTCGAGGGCGTTTGACCCGCCCGCAGCGGTTTTAGGTAAAGCGGTTGTCGCGCGGGAAACCGCGCGGCGCCATCCGTCCAGCCGAGGCCCGCGCGCCGATCCATTCCGCCAGATCGGTTTCCGTGCGGGTGCGGCCAGCGGGGTCTTTCCACGACAGACCTTCGGCCAAAACAAAGGTGGTGGCATCCGACAGCCCGCCGTCTTTGTATTTTTGCAGCCGCACGCCCTTGCCCTTTGCCATTTCCGGCAAATCAGACAGCGGAAACACCAGCACTTTGCGGTTATCGCCGACAACGGCAACATGATCGCCCGTCACCTTGCGACAGACGGCAGTTTTCACACCAGCGCCCAGCGACAGCACCTGTTTGCCCGCCTTGGTCTGCGCCAGCACCTCGTCCGAGGCCACAACAAAGCCGTCGCCCGCCGAAGAGGCAACCAGCATCTTTTCGCCACCCCGGAAGATTTGCAGATCCACGATCTCAGAATCATTAGGCAGATCGACCATCAGCCGCACAGGTTCGCCCATGCCGCGCCCACCGGGCAGATTGACGCCGATCAGCGTGTAAAACCGACCATTGGCACCAACGAGCAAGATTTTATCGGTGGTCTCGGCATGGAAGGCAAAGCGCGCGGCATCGCCATCTTTGAACTTTTGTTCGGTGGTCAGATCGACATGGCCCTTCAGCGCGCGGATCCAGCCCATTTGACTGCAAATCACCGTGATCGGCTCGCGCTCGATCATCGCCTCGAAAGACACCTCTTCCACCTCGCCCGCATCGGCAAATTCGCTGCGACGGCGGCCAAGAACGGTATCTTTGCCGAATTTGTTGCGAATCTCTTCCAGCTCGCGGCCAATCTGCTGCCATTGCAGCGTGTCACTGTCCAACAGATCCACCAGACCCGCGCGCTCGACCATCAGCGCGTCGCGCTCGCGGATCAGCTCGATCTCTTCCAGACGCCGCAAAGACCGCAGGCGCATGTTCAAAATCGCCTCGGCCTGCACCTCGGTCAGCTCGCCTTCGCCACCTTTTGCGGGGGCGATATAGTCTTTTTCCGAACTCGCACGGCGGTGCTTTTTGCCCCAATCCTCGGCCATCAGCGCGGCCTTGGGTTCGTCGTCATAACGGATGATGTCGATCACACGATCCAAATTCAGGAAGGTGATGATGAAGCCTTCCAAAATCTCGAGCCGATGGTCGATCTTTTCCAGACGGTGCTGGCTGCGGCGGCGCAGAACCTCGCGGCGGTGATCCAAAAAGGCGCGCAAGACATCCTTAAGGCTGCAAACCTTTGGTTGCCGCCCGTCGATCAGCACGTTCATGTTCAGGCTAAAGCGGCTTTCCAGATCGGTCGATTTGAACAGCGCCGCCATCAGCATTTCGGGTTCCACCGTGCGGGCGCGCGGCTCCAAAATGATGCGAATATCATCGGCAGATTCGTCGCGCACATCGGCCAGCAGCGGCACTTTTTTGGTTTGAATAACCTCGGCCAGCTTTTCGATCAGCTTGGACTTTTGCACCTGATAGGGAATTTCGGTGACCACGATTTGCCAAGTACCACGGCCCAGATCCTCGACCGACCATTTCGCCCGGGTGCGAAACGACCCGCGCCCGGTGCGATACGCCTCGGCAATCGCTTCGCGGGGTTCGACGATCACGCCGCCGGTGGGGAAATCGGGGCCGGGGATCAGCTTGACCAGCTCTTCATCGCCCAGATCTGGGTTTGCCAGCATCGCGTGGCAGCCCTGAATAAGTTCGTCCAGATTATGCGGCGGAATATTGGTCGCCATACCAACCGCAATGCCCGAGGAGCCATTCGCCAAAAGGTTCGGAAAGGCCGCCGGCATCACAATGGGTTCTTCCAAAGTGCCGTCGTAATTGGGGCGGAAATCGACGCAGTTTTCTGCCAGACCTTCCATCAAGGTTTCGGCAATCGCGGTCAGACGCGCTTCGGTATAGCGCGAGGCGGCTGGGTTATCGCCGTCGATATTGCCGAAATTGCCCTGACCATCCACCAGCGGATAGCGCACGTTGAAATCCTGCGCCAAACGCGCCATCGCGTCGTAAATCGCAGCATCGCCATGGGGGTGATAGTTGCCCATCACATCGCCCGAGATCTTGGCCGATTTGCGAAACGCACTGGTGGCTGAAAGCTTCAGCTCGCGCATGGCATAAAGAATCCGGCGGTGTACCGGCTTTAGGCCGTCGCGCGCATCGGGCAGCGCGCGGTGCATGATGGTGGACAAAGCATAGGTCAGATAGCGCTCGCCGATCGCACGCGCCAAAGGCTCGGCAAGGGTGATCGGCTCAATCTTGGGGTCATCGGCTTCATTTGACATGAATGTTGTGTAGTGCGACGCGGCGCATGGGTCCAGACGGAAAATTGACAGAGGACTATGGGGGGAAAGCGCAGAGATTTTTCTCTTAATCTTTCGGGTAGTTTTATGCTATCCAATTCCAGTGGGTGAGGTGTGAGTATGATGGTTCGATTGACATTGCTTTTGTGCGCGGGTCTTTTCCTTGCGATGTGGGGGGCAGGCGCAGAGCCTGAAATCAAACGCTTTGGCCTGATGGCAAAAGATGCAAACCCCTTGAAACCGCGCGCGCCGCAGCTTCCGTCAAAGTCTGAACCTGTGGAAATTGTAAGCGTGGCTTTTGCGCCGACAGCACCGGTGATGCAGCTGCCCGACCCGCCACAAGCCGACTCGCAACCAGAGATCATCGCCGAGGCTTTGGGACCTATTTTGCGGGTCCGCGCCAGCAGTGCGAATGTGCGCGGCGGGCCGGGCACAAATTACGCGGTCATCGGCAAGCTTCAGCGTGGCGATGAGGTTTTGGTGGTTCTGGAGCCACAAGCGACAGGTGGCTGGGCGCGGATAAGGATTGAAGGCGATGGCGTCGAAGGCTACGTCGCCAGCCGTTTGCTTCGCCAATAGCCAGATTGGCGTTGTCTGACCGCAAGCCGCAGCCTAGGAAGGGCAAACGTTTTTAACAGGGCCTTTCCTCATGCAAAAGACAATTTTGATCACCGGCTGCTCTTCGGGCATTGGTCTGGATGCGGCACGCGGATTGGCGGCACGGGGCTGGCGGGTGTTTGCAACCTGCCGCCAAGAGGCTGATTGCGCCCGTCTGCGCAGCGAGGGGCTGGAAAGCTTTGTGCTGGATTATGCCGATGAGGCCAGCGTTGAGGCCGCCGTGGCCGAGGTGGTCAGCCGCACCGGCGGCACCTTAGACGCGCTTTACAACAACGGCGCCTTCGCCTGCCCGGGTGCTGTCGAAGATCTGCCGCGTGGCGCGCTGCGTGCAATTTTTGAAACCAACCTCTTTGGCTATCACGACCTGACGCGGCGGGTTATTCCGCTGATGCGGGCGCAGGGCCATGGCCGGATCATCAACTGCTCTTCAGTTTTGGGATTGGTGGCGCTGAAATGGCGCGGCGCCTATGTGGCGACAAAATTCGCGATGGAAGGCCTGACCGATGTGCTGCGGATCGAGATGTCTGACACCCCGATCAAAGTGATCCTGATCGAACCGGGCCCAATCGGCACCGCAATCCGCGAAAAGGCGATTCCGCATTTTGAACGTTGGATTGATTGGGAAAATTCGGCGCGCGCCGAGCAATACATCGCCTTGCGCCAAAGGCTTTACCAGGCAGGCCCCCCCGATACATGGGAGCTGCCAGCGGCCGCGGTAACCGCAAAACTGATCCATGCGCTGGAAAGCCCGCGTCCGCGCGCGCGCTACTACGTCACCATGCCGACGCATCTGATGGGCTTTTTGCGCCGCATCTTGCCAACCCGCCTGCTGGATTGGGTGATCGCAAAAGGCTAGGCCGCCGCTTTTTGCCGCAGACCAAGCTCGATATACGTTTTTGCATTCGCTTTTCGCCGACATACGCCTAAGTGAGGGCGAAACGAAAGGACACCCGATGCCCAGCGATCCGATTTTCCTGATAGGCGTGCTTGCCTGCTTTGTCGTGCTGATCATTCTGATGCTTGGCATCGGCAGCTTTGCAAAGGGTGGCGAGTTCAACCGCAAACACTCGAACCGGCTGATGCGTTATCGGATCATCGCGCAGGCTGGGGCGGTTATCATCATTGTGGGCTATGCCTATCTTCACAGCAAAGGCTAAAACATGGTTGTTCTGTCGAAAATCTACACCAAAACCGGCGACGCGGGCGAAACCGCACTGGGCAATGGCGCGCGGGTGGCCAAGCATTCGATGCGGGTCACCGCCTACGGCAATGTCGATGAAACCAATGCCACCGTCGGTATGGCGCGGCTGCATGCCAGCGGCGAGATGGATGCGGCCTTGCAGCGGATCTCGAACGATCTGTTCGATCTGGGCGCTGATCTTTGCACGCCTGACATGCACAATGACGCCACCGCCGCCTATCCGCCGCTGCGGATGATCGCAGCGCAGGTCGCGCGTCTGGAAGCTGAAATTGATGTGATGAACGCCAAGCTGACGCCGCTGCGCAGCTTTATCCTGCCCGGCGGCTCGGCTTTGGCGGCGCATCTGCATGTCTGCCGCACAGTGTCGCGTCGGGCTGAACGCGGCGTCGTCGAACTTGCCACCATGGAAGAGGTCAACAACGAGGCGGTCAAATACCTGAACCGCCTGTCAGATTGGTTCTTTGTCGCGGGCCGCATCGCTAATAATGATGGCAAAGATGATGTGCTTTGGGTGCCGGGCCTGACGCGCTAAGAACCAAGACGCGACGTCTGACCGCGCCTTTGGGTCGGTTTTGGTCTGTTCCCAAAGCGCTTGACGCGATATGACGAAGCCGAGAGCTTGATCGGTCCTTTGGGGCCCTTGGAAATGGAGATATGCGCGATGAAGGTCCTGGTGCCTGTCAAACGTGTGATCGACTATAACGTGAAGGTCCGTGTCAAAGCGGACGGCACGGGCGTCGATCTTGCCAACGTGAAAATGTCGATGAACCCCTTTGACGAGATCGCTGTCGAAGAAGCGATCCGGCTGAAGGAAAAGGGCGTCGCGACCGAGATCGTCGTGGTCTCTATCGGCGTCAAGCAATCGCAGGAAACCCTGCGCACGGCCTTGGCTATGGGGGCAGATCGCGCCATCCTGATCGAAGCCACCGCAGATGTGCAGACCGATATCGAGCCTTTGGCCGTGGCCAAGCTGCTGGCAGCCGTGGTGCGCGAAGAAGCGCCGGGCATCGTGCTTTGCGGCAAGCAAGCCATTGATAACGATATGAATGCCACCGGACAAATGCTCTCGGCTCTGTTGGGTTGGTCGCAGGCGACCTTTGTCTCCGAGCTGGTGATTGACGGCGACAAAGCCACCGTCACCCGCGAAGTTGACAGCGGTTTGCAGCAAATCTCGGTGAAAATGCCAACAATCGTCACGGTTGATTTGCGCTTGAACGAGCCACGCTACGCCAGCCTGCCCAATATCATGAAGGCCAAGGCCAAGCCTTTGGCGATCAAGACGCCGGCAGACTACGGCGTTGATGTCGCGCCACGCCTTAGCATCGTCAACACCACCGAACCCGCAGGCCGCAAGGCTGGCGTCAAAGTGGCCTCGGTGGCCGAGCTGATCGCAAAACTTAAAGACGAAGCAGGGGTGATCTGATGGCCGTTCTTCTTCTCGCAGATATTGTTGACGGCCAATTGGCCACCGATCAGGTCGCAAAGACCCTGACGGCTGTGAAATCCTTGGGCGATGTCACCATTTTGGTTGCAGGCACCGGCGGCGACGCGGCAGCGGCAGAGGCGGCCAAGCTGGACGGCGTGGCCAAGGTGCTGTTTGCCGATGATCACGCCTATTGCCACGCGATGGCCGAACCAACCGCAGCGCTGATCGTCTCGCTTGCCCCCGGTTTCAGCCATATCGCAGCCCCCTCGGGTGCGTTTTCGAAATCGGTTTTGCCCCGCGTTGCGGCTTTGCTTGACGTTATGGTGATTTCCGAAGTCACCGCCGTGATCGACGCCGATACCTTTGAGCGCCCGATCTACGCCGGCAACGCCATTCAGACCGTGAAATCTTCGGATGGCATCAAGGTGATGACCGTGCGCACCGCGACCTTTGACGCGGCGGGCATGGGCGGCGCTGCGGCGGTCGAGAAAACCAGCGCAGCTGTTGACGCAAGCCTGTCGGCTTGGGTTGAAGACCGCGTTGCGACCTCGGATCGCCCCGAGCTGACCTCGGCCGGCATCGTGGTGTCGGGCGGCCGTGGTGTGGGCTCGCAAGCCGACTTTGCGCTGATCGAATCTTTGGCCGACAAACTGGGCGCCGCGGTTGGTGCCTCGCGCGCGGCGGTCGATTCGGGCTATGCGCCGAACGATTGGCAAGTTGGCCAGACCGGCAAAGTCGTCGCCCCCTCGCTTTATGTGGCGGTCGGCATCTCGGGTGCCATTCAGCATTTGGCCGGGATGAAAGACAGCAAGATCATCGTCGCGATCAACAAAGACGAAGAAGCGCCGATCTTTCAAGTGGCAGATTACGGCCTTGTCGCCGATCTGTTCACCGCGGTGCCAGAGCTGATCGAAAAGCTGTAAGATCTGAAAGGGCGCCTGCGGGCGCCCTTTTCAATGCTGGCGCGCCAAAATCGATGCGACCAGCGGCATCAGCTTGGCCGCGATCTCTTGATGCGCCGCAGGGCCGGGCAGTTCAGCCGCAGCCATCGCCTCCATCGGCGCAAAGGCCATGCCCGAACAGCCTTTCGACAGCGCATCGCGGCGATAGACCGCCTCGAGATATTGCGCGGCATGCGGACGCACGGCGGCAACCATCTCGGCATCCACCAAGATCGGCAGACGCTGCAACACCGCGCGTCGCTCGGGGTGAAGCGGAGCAGATTCTGACAGCCAAAGCAAAATCGCCCGACCCTTCAGCGCCGCCAAAACCTGCTGCATCCTTAGCACCCACGCAGCACGCAACTCCTCGGCCAGCACCTCAAACCGATCCCTCGAGTGGGATTGCAGCGCCATCAACAAATGTCGGGTAAAGTTGAATTCGGTAAAATCCACCTCTGGAAACAGCGCTTTCAGCAAAGGAGAGGCCGCCAGAAATCGATCATTGCGGCGCGGATGCACCGTGTAATAGCGGTTCGAGATGTTTTGCGCGCCCATCACCTGCACCACGGCAACCCGCGCTTGCGCGGCAATCCGCAGCAGCTCTGGCTCATTCAAATAAAGATCTGGTCCCGCGTTCATCGAAGCCAAATTGACCGCAGGCAGCGCCATGCCGCGCCCCAGCAACGCGGAAAACGGCGCTTGCACAAACCTGCCATAGCTCTCGGTTCCGCCCAGCAGGGCCAGATAAGCGCCATCCGTCGGCTGTTTCGGCCCGCGAAACAGCACCCGAGAGCTGCCGTATTGGCAAAGCTCATAGTTCAACGATCCTTCGCCAGGAAAGATATAGGCCATAGCCACCCCAATGTCTTAACACCCACTCCCAAACCTGACCGAGTCGGCTTTCTAAAATGTTAAAAACCGGATTTGCCTTAAATACTGTGCAGAACGGCCGCCCTTGCGTTGCCTGCGGCGGGCTGCGATGGTGCTGCACAGCAGCAAAAGGGTGTTTGGTATGGAAATCCGTTCGGTGGGCATCGTGGGCGCAGGGCAAATGGGCAATGGCATCGCGCATGTCTTTGCCTTGGCTGGTTACGAGGTTTTGCTAAACGATGTGAACCCCGAGATGTTGGGCGCCGCCATCGCCACCATTGATAAGAATATGGAGCGCCAAGTCTCGCGCGAGAAGATTTCCGCCGCCGACAAAGCCGGCGCCATGGCGCGCATCAAAACCAGTGCAACGCTCGCCGATCTGGGCCCCTGCGATCTGATCATCGAAGCCGCGACCGAGCGGGAAGAGGTCAAGAACGCCATCTTTGCAGGGCTTGCGCCGCATCTGGCACCGCAGACCATTCTGACCTCGAACACTTCGTCGATCTCGATCACGCGTCTGGCCTCGCGCACAGACCGGCCCGAACGCTTTATGGGTTTTCACTTTATGAATCCCGTGCCGGTGATGCAGCTGGTCGAGCTGATCCGCGGCATCGCCACCGACCGCGAGACCTATGACACCCTGATGGAGGTGGTCCGGCGTCTGGGCAAAACCGCCGCCAATGCCGAAGATTTCCCCGCCTTTATCGTTAACCGCATTCTGGTGCCGATGATCAACGAAGCGGTTTATACGCTTTACGAAGGCGTTGGCTCGGTCAAATCGATTGACGAAGCGATGAAGCTGGGTGCCAACCATCCGATGGGGCCGCTGGAACTGGCCGATTTCATCGGTTTGGACACCTGTCTTGCAATCATGAACGTGCTGCATGACGGCTTGGGCGACAGCAAATATCGGCCCTGCCCGCTGTTGTCAAAATATGTCGAAGCAGGCTGGTTGGGGCGCAAAACCAAGCGCGGCTTTTACGATTACCGCGGCGATGTTCCTGTTCCGACGCGCTAACCTTTTGGCTTTGTGCCTAAATCAAGTGTGTGCTGGCGCAGCCAAGCCAAAAATCCACGCGGGTTGCCATCCCACTGATCCAGCACCGAAGCCGGAATCGGCGCGCCAATAAACGGGCGCTGCGGCTTGAACAATGCGCGTTTGATCTCGTACAACAGCAGACCCTGCCGCAGCGTATCCGACAGCTTATTGGCAATCAGAAACAGCCGCGAGTTTTGCCCGGTGAAATGCATCGGCAGGATCGTGGCCCCCGAACGCTGAATCATCTTATGGGTAAAGACGTTCCATTCGGCCTCGATCGCAGGGCCGAAAAACGTCTCTGACATTGCCACTTTACCGGCCGGAAACAGAATAATCACCCCGCCCGCCTTCAGATGCGCCATGGTTTCGTTGCGCATCTGCAAGCCCAACTCGCGCGCGTTTTCCTCATGCGGAAACGGCACCGGGATCATGAACTGTTCAACTTCTGGAATGCCTGTCAGCAAAGACCGCGTCAAAATCTTGAAGTCAGAGCGGACGCGGTTGACCAATTCGGCGATAATCATGCCATCGACCAGCCCATGCGGGTGGTTTGACACCACCACGACCGGACCCGTCGCCGGAATATGCGCGATTTCCTCGGCCGGCGTGTCGATGCGAATGCCCATCTGCTTGATCGCCTTGGGCCAAAACGGCGCACCAAAGGGCGCACCCGAGCGTTCAAACTCGCGGATCAGCCGCAACAACTGAATTTTCGCGGTCAGCCATTCAATCGCACGAATGCTGCCCGATTTGAACGGGTTGGTAAAAGTTCCCGCATATGACAGCCGCTGCATGTCATATTTACGAGACTTGGCGGCCGGAGCCGCGATTAATTCATTTTGTGGCATATCTTTCACGACGCATAAGCCTTCCTCGTCCCGCGCATCAGAAGTCTTCGCCAAACCGATTGGCGACCAATGCCTCTAAAGCGTCTGCAAGCTCTGCTTCTTGCGCGCCAGCTGTTGTCACCTCAATAGAGGTTCCACGGGACGCTGCCAACATTAAAAGCCCCATGATGCTGTCACCCGAGACCGTCATTCCATCTTTGCTGACCTGTGCGGTTGCGTCAAAGCCCTCGACCACCTCGACAAACTTCGCCGAAGCCCGCGCGTGCAGCCCCTTTTCATTCACAATAGCCAAAGCCCGTCCCGACATATTCAGGCTCCTCCGCCGAGATCCAAAGAATTGATGTATTTCCGCCCCGCATCCAAGGCGTTGCTGACCGCCTCGGCAATCGGCAAATCGCGCGACTTCGCCAGTTTGATCAGCATCGGCAGATTTGCGCCGTAAAGAATGCGCCGCTCTGAGGCCGCGCAGGCCATCAAGGACAGATTCGACGGCGAACCGCCAAACATATCGGTGACCATCACCACGCCTTGGCCCTGATCGACCGCATCGGCAGCCTCGCAAATTTCCGTCTGCTTGGCGGCGCGGTCGTGCGTATCTTCAATCGCGATGGCACGCATGGCGGCCTGAGGGCCGACCACATGCTCGACCGCCGCAAGATACTCGCGCGCAAGCCCCCCGTGTGCCACGATGACAATGCCGATCACGCGCCTGCTACCTCAATGCCTTATCCGACGTCACCGCCGCTTTGCGTTCCAATTCTCGATGCCGTTTTGACACCGGCCAGCCCGCTTGTGCAAGCACATTGCCTAGTTTTTCCGCAACGGCAACAGAGCGATGTTGCCCGCCCGTGCAACCAAAGCCAATGGCCAAGTGTGCTTTTCCCTCGTTTAAATGCGCGGGCAGCAATAACAGGATCAATTCCTGCAACTTTTGGAAGAATTCGGCAAAGCGCGGGTCCGCTTGGATATAGTCAGTGACAGCCCGATCGCGGCCATCGCTGTCACGCAATTCGGCCTGCCAATGGGGATTCGCAAGGAACCGGCAGTCAAAAACCATATCCAACCCGCGCGGCAGTCCACGCTTGTAGCTAAAGGACTGCACTGAGACCGCCATTTTTGCCGAATCATCATGCCTAAAGCGCTGGCCAATCTCGGCCTTCAGATCGTGCGGCGACATCTCGGAGGTATCAATGAGATGGTCCGCCCGCACGCGGATCGGTGCCAGCAGGTCAATTTCGCGGTCGATGCCTTCGCTGGGGGTTTCTGTCGGGGCCAAAGGATGCCGGCGGCGGGTGTCGGCATAGCGCTGGATCAGCTCGGCAATGCCGCAGTCGAGATAAATCACCTCAAGGTTCACCCGCGGATCGCGCGTCAAAATATCGATCAGTTCAATCAAAGTGGTGGCATTGAAATCGCGGTTGCGCACATCAATGCCAAGCCCAATCGGCCGCCCCAGCGATGGCCCGTCAATCACACGCGGTACAAGGCTCAGCGGCAGGTTGTTGATCACCTCAAACCCCAGATCTTCCAGGGCGTTGATCGCCGTCGTGCGCCCAGCCCCCGAAGGGCCAGTGACCAGAACCAATTGATGCTCTGCCAAAACGTCCGATTGTGCCGTCACGAAACACGCCTCTCAGTCCTGCCGCGAGCCCTTCAGATAACACAGGATCGCCGCAGGAAAATGGTTGCCCTGGATTGCAGAAACAAGATCAAGCTCTTGACCCAGCACCACCATCTTTTGACGCGGGGGCAATCTTTCGCTGCTAGAGTGGCTCAAGTCTACTGCCAAGACAAGAGGAACCAATGTCACAGTCGGCGCCCGCAACAGGCCCATGCCGCGCGCCTCGATCAAACCATGGATCGGCACTGGGCAGCTGGCCAACAACTGACCGTCTTGCAAGGTGATTTGCGTGCGATCATCGGCGACCAAATCGGCCCCAAAGGCCATCAGCTGTAGGGCAAGGGCCGACTTTCCCGACCCAGAGGGCCCAAGAATCAAAAGGCCACGGCCCTCAACGGCGATGCAACTGGCATGCAGATTAACGCCGTCTTGCCCCGCCTGCGCGGTCAAATCGGCAGACCAACAACAAAGCGCGCCCCGAGCGGCTCCGAAGTGGGGTCGGCATGGGTCGGGCGAATATTTTCGGCCCAAATCACCCCGCCATGCGCCTCGACAATCTGTTTCGAAATCGACAGTCCAAGGCCAGAATTATTGCCAAAATGCGAGGCGGGCCGGTCTGAATAGAACCGCTTGAACACTTTCGCCAGCGCCTGTTCGGGTATCCCGGGCCCCGTGTCTTCCACCACGATCAGCACGCGGTTTTCGCGCTTGCGTGCCCAGACCCGTACCGCATCGCCATCATCACAAAACGAGACTGCATTGGTGATCAGATTGACAAAAACCTGAGCAAGCCGGCCTTCTAAGCCGTTCACCTTGATCGCTTCGGTCGGAAAATCGGTGATAAACTCGACCCCTTTCAAACGCGCCTGATCGCCAAGATATTCGGTTAGCCCGACTAAGGTTTTGATCAGGTTGAACTCTTCTTCCTGTTCTTTTACCAACTCGCTGTCCAGTCGCGAGGCGTTTGAAATATCGCTAACCAAGCGATCCAGCCGGCGGACATCATGTTCAATGACATCCAAAAGCTTTTCGCGGTGGTCTTCTTTTTTCACCATGCGCAGCGACCCAACGGCAGAGCGCAGCGAGGCCAGCGGGTTCTTGATCTCATGGCTGACATCGGCAGCAAATTGTTCATTAGCGTCAATGCGATCATAAAGCGCGGCCACCATGCCACGCATCGCCACCGAAAGCCGGCCAATCTCATCCGGCCGTGCCGCCAGATCCGGAATCCGCACCCGACCAGGCGACATTTTGCGCGCGTCCCGATCCCGTCCCAATTCCGCAGCCTTGGCCAAATCGGCGAGAGGGTTGGCAATGGTCGAGGCAAGCACCAAAGACAGCCCCACCGAGACCAGCAGCGCAATCACAAACATTTGCAACACCTGTTCGCGCTCATAGCTTACCAGATGGTCAATCTCCCCCTCGGCCGAAGTCAAAACCAAGGCGCCCGCCAGCGTCGAGCCCAGCATAACAGGTGTCGCAACAGAGAACTGCACACCGCCTTCGCCCCCTGTCGCAGTGCCCGAGGCGGTTTTGCCCGCCAAAGCCTGCTCGAACAAAGCGCGGGCTGCGACCTCACCCGAGGCAAGGCTGGCCGCCCTTGGTTCAGTGCCAAAGAGCCCAGAAACAAAGCTCCAAATCTTGCCAAGAAAATCCGAGATCACGGTTGAGCGGTGCGGCGCCTCTTGCACCCGCGCGGCACCGATGGTTTGCGCAACCAGCGCGCCCAAGGGATCAAACAAGAACACCTCTACCCCCGGGCCAACGCCGGTGTTTTGCAAGGTGGCCGGCAAACGGCCCTGAACAGAGGCCTCTGCCGCAATCACCCGCGCCAGCAAGCTGGCTTCGGTGACGATGCCCTGCTCGCGCTGCAACACGAGACTGTCACGGAACGGGTTCATATAAAGCACGCCCGCCACAAGGATGACCAGCGCCAATAGATTGAAAATTATGATTTTTCGCGCCAAGGGCGATTGCTGCAAAGACAGAAAGCTGCGTCTGTCGCGGCCTGCATGCAAGGCATGATCGGCAAGGCCATCGGGGGAAACCCAATCCTCTCCCAACAAAAGCTCGTTGGATTTCGGCTCTGCCGTGTCACCTCGTGTCATGCCAAGCGTCGCTGTCATTCTTCGTTATAGCGATAGCCGATGCCGTAAAGCGTCTCGATTGCCGAGAAATCATCATCAACCGCGCGCATTTTCTTCCGCAGACGCTTGATATGACTGTCGATGGTGCGATCGTCGACATAGACCTGATCATCGTAGGCCACATCCATCAGCTGATCGCGGCTTTTCACAAAACCGGGCCGCTGCGCCAAGGCTTGCAGCAGCATGAATTCGGTCACTGTCAGCGAAACATCCTGCCCCTTCCAAGCCACCGAATGGCGCAAAGGGTCCATGCGCAGATTGCCACGCTCCATAACTTTGGTTTCTTCGGTTACAGCCACTTCTCCGGTTGAAATCGCATCGTTGCGACGCAAAAGCGCGCGGATCCGCTCCACCAAAAGCCGCTGCGAAAACGGCTTTTTAACATAATCATCCGCCCCCATCCGCAGGCCAAGCACCTCGTCAATCTCGTCATCTTTCGAGGTCAGAAAGATCACAGGCATCGTCGATTTCTGTCGCAGACGTTGCAACAGATCCATGCCATCCATCCGCGGCATCTTAATATCCAGCACCGCCATATCGGGCATGCGACGGTTAAAGGCATCGAGGGCTGATTGGCCATCGTTAAAGGTCTCGACCTCGAACCCCTCAGCCTCGAGTGTCATGGACACAGAGGTCAGGATGTTTCGATCATCGTCTACAAGGGCGATCCTTGCCATATGTGGGCTTCCTATTCTGCTCGGCTGCCAGATTTTTTTCCCATAATCTGTTTTTCAACGGTTCTGCGCAACAATTAACTGCGAATCAGCCTCCATTACCTCTCCATTTGAGTATTAATTTATCTACGAATGACTAATTTGCCGCACATAAGGATAGTTTTAGACATTGATTGCGCTAACCTGAAAATGGTTGCGCTAACTGTGCCAAAGCGTCCTATTCCCCCGAAAATCTCCATGTTATAGCGGGCTTATAGGGGACGGCCCTTCGCCCCCTGCCATGCGCCCTTGGCCCGGGCGCGCTTTAATCTGAGAAAACTCGCTAAATTTTGGCGAAAATGGGAGCGGATAGAATGACAAATGGACGTGTGAACCCTGCGCAGCGGTTGCAAGACCAAGGCTTTGTTGGCTTGGGAAACGTCTATTATAACTCTATCGAGCCGGCGCTGGTCGAGGCCGCGGTGCAGCGCGGCGAAGGCACCCTGGGCAAGGGTGGCGCATTTTTGTGTACCACGGGGCAATTTACCGGCCGCTCGCCGAAAGACAAATTCGTGGTGCGCACCCCTGCGGTGGAAGGCTCGATCTGGTGGGAAAACAACGCGCCGATGGCGCCTGACGCCTTTGACCGGCTGCATGCCGATATGCTGGACCACATGAAGGGCCGCGATTACTTCGTGCAAGACCTGTTTGGGGGCGCCGATCCTGTCCACCGTCTGGATGTGCGGGTGGTGACCGAGCTTGCTTGGCACGGCCTGTTCATCCGCCACATGCTGCGCCGTCCCGAGCGCGCCGAGCTGGACAGCTTTGTGCCAGATTGGACCATCGTGAACTGCCCCAGCTTTGAGGCCGATCCTGCCAAGCACGGCTGCCGTACCTCGACGGTGATCGCGCTGAACTTTGACAAAAAGATGATCCTGATCGCCAATACCGCCTATGCTGGCGAAAACAAAAAGGCGGTGTTCACGCTGCTGAACTATCTGCTACCCGAAAAAGGCGTGATGCCGATGCATTGCTCGGCCAATCACGCGATTGGCAATCCGGTCGATACGGCGATTTTCTTTGGCCTCTCGGGCACTGGCAAAACCACGCTTTCGGCAGACCCTGCCCGCACCCTGATCGGCGATGACGAACATGGCTGGTCGGACCGCGGCACCTTCAACTTTGAAGGCGGCTGCTATGCGAAAACCATCAACCTCTCGGCCGAGGCAGAGCCTGAAATCTATGGCACCACCTCGAAATTCGGCACCGTGGTTGAAAATATGGTGTTTGATCCCGAAACACTGGAGCTTGATTTCGACGACGCAAGCCTGACGCAGAACATGCGCTGCGCCTATCCGCTCGAGTATATCTCGAATGCCTCTGCGACCGGCATGGGCGGCTTTCCTAAGAATGTGATCATGCTGACCTGTGATGCCTATGGCGTCTTGCCGCCGATTGCGCGGCTGACCCCGGCGCAGGCGATGTATCACTTCTTGTCCGGCTTCACCTCGAAAACTCCGGGGACCGAGCGCGGCATTGTTGAGCCAACCCCGACGTTTTCAACCTGCTTTGGCGCGCCCTTCATGCCACGCCGGCCCGAGGTTTACGGCAAGCTGTTGCAAGAAAAGATCGCCAAACATGGCGCGTCCTGCTGGTTGGTCAACACCGGCTGGACCGGCGGCGCCTTTGGCACCGGCAAGCGGATGCCGATCAAGGCGACGCGGGCCTTGCTGACAGCGGCGCTTGACGGCTCGCTTGCAGCAGGCCAGTTCCGCCGCGATCCGAACTTTGGCTTTGACGTACCGGTGGCTGTGGCTGGCGTGGACAGCACGCTGTTGGACCCGCGCGCGACTTGGGGCGACAAGGCGGCCTATGATGCGCAGGCGCAAAAGCTGGTTGGCATGTTTGCCGAGAATTTCGGCCAATACCTGCCCTTCATCGACGCCGATGTAAAAGCCGCCGCAATCGGCTGATCTGCGGCCAAGCGAAACCGGGGGTCGCAGGCAATGCGGCCCCCTTTTTTACGCCAGGCTTAAACGCCAAAAGCCCGGCGCAGCAGGTTCAGCCCTGTCAGCAGCAGCAATATCTGCGTCCAGCGCCGAAACCGCCGCTGATCCAAGCGATCTTGCACCGCATAGCCCAGCAGCATCCCCACAACAGCCGGCAGCACAAGCACGGCCGAAAACGGCAGACTTGCGGCGTTCAGCACCCCCGACTGCAGATGCGCGCTTGCCAGCACCACCGCGCCGATCAAAAACACCACGCCTTGCACGCGGATGGTTTCCTGTTTCTCGGCCTTAATCGCCAGCAGATAAACGATCAGCGGCGGCCCCCAGATGCCCGAAACCCCGCCATAAAGTCCGCCGATCACGCCCGCGCACCATTCAACAGCGCTGCGCCAACGCGGCGCGATATGCAGCCGCGCACCCGACAATTGATAAAGCACAAATCCGGTGATCAAGACCCCCAAAGCCGTCAGCAACACCGCCTGCGGCAGCAGCCGCACAAACTGCGCCGAGATCACGATGAACACCACTGTGCCGAACAAATAGCGATGATATTTGCGCGCCGAAGCCAAGGCCGGACGCCAGCCTTGCCGAAAGGCTTGCGACAGGTTTGTCACCAGCGTCGGCAAGATCAGCCCCGCCAAGGCCAGCTCTGGCGGCAAGAACGACGAAAACGCCGAGACCATGATCAAAGGCATCGCAAAGCCAATCGCGCCTTTGACAAAGCCCGCCGCCAGCGTCACCAAAACCGCCGCCCAGAACGCATGGAGCGATAGCCCCGCCATAACACTCTGCATCGCTGTCTCCTTTTGCAGGCCTTGTGACGCAAGCCCGCGCCAAGGGAAAGGCTTGACCCACGCCCGCGACAGGTTTCTGGTGAGGGGATGGAGTGGAGAGAACAATGCGCAAGATCTTAATCATCGCTTTGACGGTTTGCAGCAGCCTTGCGGCGGCTGGCACCACGCCTGCGCCGCAGCACTCGGCTCAGATTGCGCAACTTGCGGCACAGGTGATGTGCAGCCCGCGCATCACAGACCGCACAACCGCCGCCCAGATTTCTGACGGCTTTATCAATCAAGCCAAGGCCTTGCCAAAGCTTCGCTTCGATCAGCAAGCCGTGCCAGCCGCCATTGGCGTGTCTTTTGGCGTGGTGTTCCAACCCGAGCATGCTTTGGCCGGCGTGCGAAATCTGACCTATCGGCCCAATCAGGCCAAGCCTGATGTCTATTACGCTGACATCCCCGCCAAACCCGACCGCTTTAACGGTTTCAGCTTCGAGCTGCCCGAAGAGCTGCAAATCGGGCTATGGCGGTTTGAAAGCTGGCAGGGCGACAGCTTGCTTTATCGTGCCGAATTTCAGGTGGTTGCCGCCGATAGCCTGCCGCAACTGGTGGCGCAATGTCAGGGCATGTCATAACGGCTGCGACACTTTAGAACTTTTTTGAACCTTTTTGCGAAAGTATATTGCGCTGCGACTGCGAAGGCTTTACCCCTTTCGCAACTGCAGAATCTTTGAGGTCTGACCATGGCTCACGATGGCGCATTGCCCGCTGACTCCCCGATCCTAGCCGATGTGCTGGCGCTGACCGCCGCCACTTTGCCTGAAATCGACGCGCTGTTTCAGCAAGGCCGCGAGAATTTGCGCGCCATGGTCACCCGCGATGGCCGGATCTCGCCCGCGGCTTTGGAACAGCATCAGTTCGCCGCCCATAGCCTGTCTTGGCTGGCAACCTATGTCGAAGCCCTGCGCCAGATGCAGGCTTGGGCGGGGCGGTTGCAGGCCGAGGGCAGCTTTGGCCGGATGGAGGCCTTGCTGCTGCAGATCGGCTTTGGCGAATACCTGTGCCAGATCTACGGCGGTATTTCGATGTCTCAGGGGGAAATTGCGCGGCTGCAGGACCTGCGCCTGACCCCTGATGCGCCCGGCGCGGCGGCGGCTTGCCTTATGGCCCAAGGCAATACCGCTGCCGCCCGCATGGCGCTTGTGGCCTGCATGCGCGACAACCACGGCCGCGCCACCTTTGGCGCTTCGGGCTTGGACGCCGAGCTAGAGATGATCCGCGACACCTTCCGCCGCTTTGCCGATGACGAGGTGGTGCCGCATGCCCATGGTTGGCACCTGCGCGACGAGCTGATCCCGATGCAGATCGTCGATCAGCTGGCCGAAATGGGGGTGTTTGGCCTGACCATTCCCGAAGAATTTGGCGGCCTTGGCCTAAGCAAAGCCGCGATGGTGGTGGTCAGCGAAGAACTGTCGCGCGGCTATATCGGGGTGGGGTCGCTGGCAACCCGCACCGAAATCGCAGCCGAGCTGATCCTTTGCGGCGGCACCGAGGCGCAAAAGGCGCACTGGCTGCCGAAACTGGCCAGCGGCGAAACTTTGCCCACCGCGGTGTTCACCGAACCCAACACCGGCTCGGATCTGGGATCCCTGCGCACCAGAGCGGTGCGCGATGGCGAAAATTGGACCGTCACCGGCAATAAAACCTGGATCACCCATGCCGCGCGCACCCATGTGATGACCCTGCTGGCGCGCACCGACCCTGCGACCAGCGACTACAAAGGCCTCAGCATGTTTCTGGCCGAAAAGCTGCCCAGCACCGATGCTGCGCCCTTCCCCACCCCCGGCATGACCGGTGGCGAGATTGAGGTATTGGGCTATCGCGGCATGAAGGAATACGAACTTGCCTTCGACGGCTTTGCGGTCAAGGGCGAGAACCTTTTGGGCGGGGTCGAAGGGCAAGGCTTCAAACAGCTGATGCAAACCTTTGAATCCGCACGCATCCAGACCGGCGCGCGCGCGATTGGTGTGGCGCAATCGGCGCTAGAGGTCGGGCTGCGCTATGCCGAAGACCGCAAGCAATTCGGCAAGTCCCTGATCGAATTTCCCCGTATCGCCGGCAAATTGGCGATGATGGCGGTCGAGATCATGATCGCGCGGCAATTGACCTATTTCAGCGCTTGGCAAAAAGACCACGACAAACGCTGCGACCTAGAGGCAGGCATGGCCAAGCTTTTGGGCGCGCGGGTGGCTTGGGCCTGTGCTGACAACGCCTTGCAAATCCACGGCGGCAACGGCTTTGCGCTGGAATATCAGATCAGCCGCATCCTATGCGATGCCCGCATTCTGAACATCTTTGAAGGTGCTGCCGAAATTCAGGCGCAGGTGATCGCGCGGCGCTTGCTGGACTAAGCCTAGGCCCCCCCGCGCGAGGGCCGCAGCGCGCCCAAGCGCGGGTGCAAGCGGCCCGCAATCGCAAAAGCCCCGGCAAAGGCCAGCCCCGAGGCCGCAAAGATAAAGTTCAGCGGTGCCACCCAAAGCACTAGCCAAGCCATCCCCGGCGTCGCAATCCCCGAGACATCGCGGAAACTGGAATAGACCGCCGCCATCTCTGACCGCTCTGACGGTTTCACCGCCATCATAAACGGCAAGCCCCCCGCCACATCCAGCATCACCAGCCCAAACGAGCCTAGAAACAGGCAAGCCACCGTCACCACAGGCGCGCCAGCCGTGGCCGTGGCCAAGCAAAACAGCAGCGCGCAATAGCCCAGCGCCAGCCGCAGCGCCACCCGCACCGACCGCCGCCGCGCCCAAGAGGCCATAAAGGGCGACAGCAACAGTGTGGCGTTCGAGATCGACAAGATCGTGCCGCCCAGCTTGTCACCCAGCCCGCTTTCAATACAGAAAATCGGCACATACACCACATAGACCCACCAGCCACAGCTGCGGATCACCGCAAACAACCAACCCGCAATCAGCCGGGGTTGCTGAAAAAACCGCGCAAGATAGGCCAGCGGGTTCACCGCAGGCCCTTTGGCGCGACTGATCTGCTTGCCGTTGCCCAGCCGCAAAAACCAAAAGGTCACCAGCAAAGCCAAGGCAAAAAACCCCGCCACAATAAAGGGCAGCGGCGCCCAATAATGCCGCATCCACACGCCACTCAGCGGCCCCAAGGCCCAAGGTGCGGCGGCATAGACCATCTGAAGGCTTTGCGTCCGCCCCAGATCGGGGCGCGGCACATAATCCAGCACATAGGCGTTAAAGCAGACAAAACAGGTGACGGTCGACATGCTCATCGTCAAAATCGCCAGCGGCACCGTCACGGGCGTGCCCAGCATAAACAGCCCCATCGCCACCAGATACAGCAGACAGCCGCCCGAATAGACAAAGCGGCGCGGCCAGATCTGCGTCAAGCGCGGCACCAAAAGGCCCCAGAACAGCGTGATCACACCGGCGGTGAAATAGACCGTCGACAGATTTTGCGCCGAGCCAAAGGCATCATAAACCGCAATCGGAATGGTCGAGATCAGCGTGCCCCGCACCGCCGCCTCCATCCCTGCAAGCAAGGCGAAATGCTGCAGTTTCGGGGTGCCCGCATGACGCAGGGAAATGGGTTGATATCGCAAAGCCATGCTGCAACCTGCCGTCTTCCCCGCAAGCGATCTGCCAAGAAGGCGACATCGCCCGCCTTTCCGCGACTAGTTTTTGGGCAAAAGCAAAGCCAGCAGGCGGCTGCGCGCTTCGGGCAGGGGTTTGCCGTTCAGCAAAGGCTCGAAGCCTTTGGTCAGAAAATGGCTTGTCAGCGCAAAGCCTTGCGCCAATTCCGCAGGGGTTGCAGGCCCCTGCCCCAGCAGCATCGGCGGCAGCGGCAGCAGGCGCGCCGCCCAATCCCCCGCCGCCCCGCGCGACACGGCGCGTCCGGTTTTCGGGCTGACAAAGGCCAGATCCTCACGACTGCCCGTCACCGCACAGCGCCGCAGATCCAGCGCAAAGCCCAGCTGTTCCAGCAGCTGCATTTCCCAGCGCAGATAGGTCAGCGGCCAATCGGCGCTGGCCTGCAAAGCATCCAACAAGGCAACCGAGGCGCGATACAGCTGCGGATGCGGCTCGCGGTCGGGCAGGGCTGTTTGCAACATCGCACAGGTGGCATTCAGCCCCGCAAGCGCCAACCGATCCGACAAAACGCCCGCGCGGCTTTGCACAGGTTCAACCCGGTAGCTGCCAATCTGCTCGTCCAACCGCGCGCGCCAGGTGACATCAACCTGCGTGCCGGGCTGCAGGGTCGCCGCCATCCGCCGCGAGGCCCCGCCCCGCACCACACCAGAATGCCGGCCATGCTGCGCGGTAAAAACCTCGATGATCGCCGAGGTTTCGCCATGCAGGCGCATCGACAAAACCGCCCCCTGATCGCGCCATTCCATCAGACACCTATCAGTTGCGGCTGCGCCATCAGCTTAGACCCTCTTGATCCAGCAGGGTGCGGCCTTGGCGGTCTTCCAACTCCAACACCCACAGATCAGGATCGCGCGCGCGTTGACGCTGCAACAGCGCGTCGACCTCTGGCTCGGGCCCTTCGGCCAAGGTCACCCAAACCCGCGCATCTGCCATCAGATCAAACGAGCGTTGAAAGGCGCGGGCTTGGCCGTTCAGCAAGGCCACTTTCACCAAAACCGCCCCCGCCGTCGCATCGCCGCGCGCGGTGACATAGACAGGAATATCCGCCAACCGCAAACGCGTCAGATAGGCCGAAACCCAAAGATCAGCGGTCAGCTTGGCGGTCATGCGTCGCCGTCTTTATACTCCAGCCCCATTTCGGAATAGCGCTCGGGCTCGTTTTCCCAATTCGGGCGGACTTTGACCTGCAAGAACAGATGCACGGTGCGGTCCAGAAACTCGGAAATTTCGGCGCGGGCAGATTGCCCAATTGCCTTGATGGTCTCGCCCTTATTGCCCAAGACAATGCCCTTGTGACCATCGCGGCCGACATAGACGATCTGATCAATCCGGGTCGAGCCGTCTTTCTTATCGTGCCAAGCCTCGGTTTCCACGGTCAGCTGATAGGGCAGCTCTTCGTGCAGACGCAGGGTCAGCTTTTCGCGGGTGATTTCAGCCGCGATCATCCGCATAGGCAGATCGGCGATCTGATCTTCCGGATAGAACCAAGGGCCCGCCGGGATCTGGCTGGCCAGCCAGCTGCGCAGATCCTGCACGCCATAGCCCTTTTCGGCCGAGATCATAAAGGTCTTCACAAAGGGATAGGCCTCGTTCAGCTTTTCGGCCATCGCCAGCAGCACATCCGCCTTCACACGGTCAATCTTGTTAATGGCCAGCGCAACCGGGCGATCTTTTGGCAGCTCGTCGCGCATCCGGTCAACGATGCTTTGCGCGCCTTCGGTCAGACCGCGGTGCGCCTCGATCAAGAACACGATCACATCGGCATCGGTGGCCCCACCCCAAGCCGCCTTGACCATTGCGCGATCCAAGCGGCGCTTGGTGCGGAAAATGCCGGGGGTATCGACAAAAACGATTTGCGCTGCACCCTCCATCGCCACGCCCCGAATACGGGTGCGGGTGGTCTGCACCTTATGCGTCACAATCGAGACCTTGGCCCCCACCATGCGGTTCAGCAGGGTCGATTTGCCAGCATTCGGCTCGCCAATCAGCGCGACAAAGCCCGCGCGGGTGGCTTGGGCCGCTGCAATCTGCTCGGGCGTCGGGGTTTGGGCGTCGTCAGTCATCTGTCTTCTCCATCCGGGCCAAAAGGGCGCGGGCTGCGGCTTGTTCGGCCACACGTTTCGATCCGGCGCGGGAGGATTCTGCCTCGCCATTGGTCAGCTGCACCTTCACGGTGAAAATCGGCTGGTGGTCAGGGCCTTCGCGACCCTCTTCGGTATAGGCTGGCGGCGGCATGCCCCGCGCCTGCGCCCATTCTTGCAGCGAGGTTTTCGGGTCGCGCGCGTCTTGTTCCACCTTGCCGATGCGTGGGCCCCAAAGCCGCAGCACCAGCGCGCGCGCCGCGTCAAAGCCGCCGTCGATATAAACGGCAGCAATCACCGCCTCCATCGCATCGCCCAGCAAAGCCTCTTTGCGCCGCCCGCCCGACAGCATTTCCGACCGCCCCAGCTTTAGCACATCGCCAAGACCGACATCGCGCGCCACTTCGGCACAGGTTTCCTTGCGCACCAAAGCGTTAAACCGCGGCGCAAGCTGGCCCTCCGAGGCAGAGGTGTCAGCCCCCAGCAGCGCTTCGGACATCACCAGCCCCAACACCCGATCGCCCAAAAACTCCAGCCGCTGATTGTCGGGCCGTGTCGGCGACGAGATCGAGGCATGCGTGACCGCACGCAGCAACATCTCGGGGTTGCGGAATGGATAGCCGATGCGGGCTTCAAAGTTTTTCAGATCTGCCGACAACCTCATAGCAGGCCTGCCGCAAAAATAAGCCAGCCCCGCGTGAACGGGGCTCGGCTGTTAGGTAGGTCGGCTTTGGAAAATGCGCGCATGCCGGCTTATTCAACCGCTTTGAAGAAACGGTCGGCGCGCCAGGTCCAGAAATACAGCATCGACGTTCCAGCCGAGGAAAAGATAATGCGATCCGCGCGGCCAATCAGGTTTGCCGCCGGCACAAAGCCCACGCCGCCAATGGCTTGGCTAAAGCGGCTGTCTTGGCTGTTGTCGCGGTTGTCGCCCATGAAGAAATACTCGCCTTCGGGCACGGTAAAGACATCGGTGTTATCGGCATAGCCATTGTCTTCGATGTTCAGCACATCATGCACCACGCCATTCGGCAGGGTTTCACGATAGCGCGAGCGGGTGCAGATCGACCCATCGCCCACCGCGCCATTTTCGCAGCGCGGGCGGTTGCCCATCGGGCCTTGCGGACCCATGATTTCTTCAAACTGGCCGTCCGGCACCTGCGGCGCTTCGGCGCCATTGATAAAGACGATGCCGCCTTTGATCTGAACCTTATCGCCGGGCATGCCGATCAAACGCTTGACGAAATCCGAGCCATTGACCGGATGGCGGAACACCACCACATCGCCGCGCGCAGGTTCAGAGCCCAAAATGCGGCCAGAAATCGGGCAGATCGAGAAGGGGCAGGAATATTTCGAATAGCCATAGGCCATCTTATTCACAAAGACGAAATCGCCGATCAGCAGCGTGTCTTTCATCGATTCCGAAGGGATCCAGAACGGTTGGAAAAACAGCGTGCGGAACACGCCCGCGATCAGCAGGGCGTAGACCACCGTCTTGATCGTGTCGACAATACCGCCGTCGTTCTGAGCCATCTGGTCTTATCCTTCAAGGTTTGCGCGCTACATGCGCGCGCGGGCGTTTGGAGTCAAGTTCGGGCAGGCTTGGGACGCGCTTCGATCACCACGAAAGCCTGCGCCCAAGGGTGGTCATCGGTCAAAGTCACGTGAAGAATGGCCTCGTGATCGGGCGGGGTCATCGCGGCCAGCCGCTCTGCGGCCCAGCCGGTCAGCTGCATCACCGGCTGACCACTGGCCAAATTGCTGACCGCCATGTCTTTCCACGAAATCCCCATCGCAAGCCCGGTGCCCAGCGCCTTGGAGCAGGCCTCTTTCGCGGCCCAGCGCTTGGCATAGGTGGCGGCAATCGCGCGGGGGCGACCTTCGGCCTTGCGCTGTTCGGCTGCGGTGAAAACCCGCGTCTTAAAGCGCGCGCCATGGCGCTCTAGCACAGCCGCAATGCGGTCGATATTGGCCAGATCGCTTCCAATGCCAAGGATCATCCATCGTCCTTTTTACCACTAGATGCGGAAACTAGCGGGCTGGCGCGGCGCTGTCCAGCACAGGCTGGACGGCCTGCGGCTGGGATTGGCACTTGCACCTAAAACTTAGAAGCCGCGAGCGCGGTCCATCCGGCGGCGCATTTCTTCGATCGCGGGGCCAAGACCCAAGAACACCGCCTCGCCGATCAGGAAATGCCCGATGTTCAGCTCGCGCACCTCGGCAATCGCGGCAATCGGGGCGACGTTGTCATAGGTCAGCCCGTGGCCTGCATGCACCTCTAGCCCCAAAGACTGCGCCAAGGCCGCGCCACGGCGCAGCGCGTCCAACTCGGCCTCGGCCTCGGCCAGACGGCCCTCGGCGTGCAGATCGGAATAATGGCCGGTGTGCAATTCGACCACCGCCGCGCCAATGCGGGCCGAAGCCTCGATCTGGCGCGGATCATGGCCGATGAACATCGACACCCGGCAGCCCGCCTCGCACATCGGCGCGATAAAGCGTGTCAGACGGTTCGCATCGCCCGCCACATCCAGCCCGCCTTCGGTGGTGCGCTCTTCGCGCTTTTCGGGCACAAGGCAAACCGCATGCGGCTTCAGGCGCAGCACAATCGCCGCCATCTCGTCGGTGGCCGCACATTCGAAATTCAACGGAATGCTAAGGGCCGCGCGCAGCGCCTCCATATCGGCGTCGCGAATGTGGCGGCGGTCTTCGCGCAGATGCGCCGTGATGCCATCGGCACCGGCAGCTTCAGCCAAAAGTGCAGCGCGCAGCGGATCCGGCCAAGCCACGCCCCGTGCGTTGCGCAGCGTTGCAACATGGTCAATATTGACGCCCAGTCTTTGCTTATCACCCAAAGTCATCGCCCAATCTCCCTTATGACAGGCCTAAAGCCTGCCGTCGCCTTTGCCAGATTTCTCTGCCTTATCAACACGATGCTTTAACCGTGCAGCCGCCTCGGCCACGGTGGTGCGCAGCTTGTGCCGGCGGTCTTTACGGTCTTCATGCTTGGCGGCGCGGGCCTTTTGATAGGCCTGCACCACTGGAATCGTCACATAATAAGCCGCCGCCGAAATCACCAATCCGGGCAGCAAAGCGCCAATAAAATACGGCACATAGATATCATGCCAAAACCGGATCAACCCCTGCCAATGCATGGTGTCGGTGGTGAAAATCGCCACAAAGTTATGCCAAAGATCAACACCCGCATGGCCAAAGGCGCGCGCAATCGCCTCGGCGGTCAGCGGCGCTTCGACCCCAAGCAGCCAATGGCCCAGCGTCATCGCAAAAACCGCAAAGAACGGTGTCGTCACCGGATTGGTGTTAAACGTGCCCAGCAGCGCTGCCAAAAGATTGCCCCGCATCAGCCGTGCAGCCGCCCAAGCGGCGACAAATTGCAAGCCCGGCAAGGGCAGAAAGCCGATTAGAAAGCCAGCAAACACCCCGCGCGCAATGCGGTGCGGCTCGTCTGGCAGGCGGCTCATGCGGTGGATAACGTAACGCGTCGCGCGCCTAAACCCCCCCGAGGGGTAGACCATCTCGCGCATCCAAGCGAGCCATCCAAGCGGTTCACGGCGTTTAAAGACCACTGTGGTCAGTCCTTCCTTTGCCCGACAGCCGCGAAACGCGACGTCAGGGCTTGCGTGTCAAATCGCGGTGCCGCGACACTTGAGCCACATCTGTTTCAGCCTCAAGGGCTGTCATCACCATGTGCAAGTGTTCGACGTCGCGCAAGTCAACGTCAATGATAAGTCTATAAAAATCTGGTTTACGTTCTGTGAAACGCAAATCAGATATATTCGCCTTCTGCTCGCCGACAAGGGTGCAGATCCGGCCCAAGACCCCTGCATCATTCGAGATGGCGACATCAAGGCTAACCGTGTTCACCGCAGCGTGGCGACCCTGATCCCAATGCAGATCAACCCAACGGTTGGGCTGTTCCTCAAATTCTTCCAAAGCCGGGCAATCAATCGCGTGCAACAGCACGCCCTGCCCGCGATAGCTGATGCCGACAATGCGTTCGCCCGGCAGCGGCTGGCAGCAATTGGCCCGCCGAAAGGTCTGATCATCCGACAGACCCAGCACGGCGCGGCTGGCGCTGATCTCGGATTCCTGGGTCATCGCAAGTTCGGGGTAAAGCGTCGCCACCACCTTGCGCGCGGTCAACTCGGCCGAGCCAAGCCCTGCCAGCAGATCGTTTTCATCGCTAAAGCCAAGGATTTTTGCCGCCGTCCGCATCGCCTTATCGGTGGCTTTTTTGCCAACATGTTCAAAGGCGGCGCGCGCCAGCTCTTGGCCCAAACGCACGAAACGGCTGCGGTCTTCTTCGCGCAAAGACCGCCGGATCGCCGCTTTGGCGCGGCCGGTCGAGACGATGTCGATCCAAGACGACTGCGGCTTTTGGCCCTCAGCGGTGATGATTTCCACCGATTGGCCATTCTTTAACCGCGTCCACAGCGGCACACGGATGCCATCGACCTTGGCCGAAACACAAGAATTGCCGATACGGGTGTGGATCGAATAGGCGTAATCCAACGGCGTCGCCCCGCGCGGCAGCTGAATGACATCGCCCTTGGGCGTAAAGCAAAACACCTGATCGGAATACATTTCCAATTTGACGTTTTCCAAGAACTCGGCGTGATCGCCCTCGTCCAACCTTTCGGTCATCGAGGAAATCCACTTGGCCGGATCAACCGCAAAGGGGTTCTTGGCGCGCACACCTTCGCGGTAAGCCCAATGCGCGGCGACACCGGCTTCGGCGACCTCATGCATCTCGCGGGTGCGGATCTGCACTTCGACCCGTTTGCCATCGCGCCCCGAAACCGTGGTGTGGATCGAGCGGTACCCGTTCGATTTCGGCTGGCTGATATAGTCCTTGAACCGCCCCGGCACCGCGCGCCAACGTTGGTGGATCACGCCCAAAATCCGGTAGCAATCGGCAACCGAGCCGCAAATCACGCGAAAGCCATAGATGTCAGACAGCCGCGAAAACGCGAGGTCTTTTTCCTGCATCTTGCGCCAGATCGAATAGGGCTTTTTGGCGCGGCCATAAACATCGGCCTCCAGACTAACCTTATCCAGTTCCGAGCGAATATCGGCGGTGATCTGATGCACCACATCGCCTGATTCGCGCTGAAGCGTCAAAAAGCGGCGGATGATCGAATTGCGCGCCTCGGGGTTGATGACGCGGAACGACAGATCTTCCAGCTCTTCGCGCATCCATTGCATCCCCATGCGGCCCGCCAAAGGCGCATAGATTTCCATGGTTTCGCGGGCTTTTTGGATCTGCTTTTCAGGGCGCATCGATTTGATCGTGCGCATATTGTGCAAACGGTCGGCCAGTTTGACCAAGATCACCCGCAGATCTTTCGACATCGCCATGAACAGCTTGCGAAAGTTCTCGGCCTGTTGCGATTCGGTATTGGACAGCTGCAAATTGGTTAGCTTGGTAACGCCGTCGACCAGCTCTGCCACTTCTTCGCCAAACAGCTTTGACACCTCGGTATATGTCGATTTGGTGTCTTCGATGGTGTCATGCAAAAGCGCAGTGATGATGGTGGCATCATCCAGTTGCTGCTCGGTCAAGATCGCCGCAACCGCGACCGGATGGGTGAAATAGGGTTCGCCAGATTTGCGAAACTGCCCCTCATGCATCGCCATGCCGTAATCATAGGCGCGGCGAATCAAATCTGCATTGGCACGGGGGTTGTAGTTGTGGACAAGGGCGATGAGGTCTTCTACGTCGATCATCATCACCGCCCCTGTGGCCGGAAATTCAGCAATTTCCTGCTATTACAGCTCGCCTTGTGCTTCCATAAGCGCACGCAGCAATTTCTCTTCCGACATATCATCCTGCATCGGACGATCAACTTCACCCGACATCAGAAGCGCCATTTGGTCTTCTTCGGGCTCATCGACCTCGATTTGGGTCTGATAGCTTTCGATCATCCGCTCGCGCAGAGAATCAGCAAGCTGAGTTTCGTCCGCGATCTCGCGCAGGGCGACAACCGGATTTTTGTCATTATCGCGATCCACGGTTGGCAATTCGCCAGCCTGAATTTCGCGGGCGCGGTGCGCGGCCAGCATAACCAGTTCGAACCGGTTCGGGACTTTGTCAACGCAATCTTCAACCGTCACGCGGGCCATGAAAGACTCCAGTAAGGATGGGGGCTTTGGAAGCGCCTATTTAGGACCGATGTCGCGGATTGACAAGAGCATAATCAAACAGATGCGTCAGAAGCTGCCGCCACAACCTCGGCACGCGCCGCATCTGGCAGCGCGGCCAGCATCTGAACAACCGTCAGCCCCAAGACCGGATGCCGCCAATCTGGCGCCACATCGGCCATCGGCACCAAGACAAAAGCGCGATCTTGCAAACGCGGATGTGGCAAAATCAATTCTGCGGGCGCAAGCTTGCTTTGCGCCTCGGGCGGCAACTGCTGCCAATGGCGAAACCCCGCCAGATCGGGGGCAACCTCTTCTCCAAAAGCAATCAGATCCAGATCAAGCGTCCGCCCCGCCCATCGCGTCGTGCGCGCGCGGCCAAATTGTGCCTCGACCTGATGCAAAGCTGCCAGCAGCTGCGGTGCTGTCATCGCGGCAGGCACAACAAGCGCCGCCGCGGCGTTTACATAATCCGGCCCCGCCCCCGCCGGAAAGCAAGGCGTGTGATAAAGCCTGCTTACCCCCATAAGTTGCAGCCCCAGAGCCGCGAGGCAATCTATCGCCTGAAACAGAATTTCCTTCGGCGAAAACTGACCGAAATCCTGATTTGACCCCAGAGCAACAACGGCAATTCGATCTTCTAGCGTAGTCATGTGTAGGCTTTCGTATAGGAGTTATTGATCGGCATTTTGCCTAAATGTTAACGAGTTCCTTGGCCGAGACCTTAATTGCTTTTCTCACTTTACCTCACTGAAGACGGGTTCGCGCACAAGTTATTTCGAGAGGACCGAAGATGTTTTACAAAGACGAACGGCTTGCGCTGTTCATAGACGGATCGAACCTTTACGCCGCCGCAAAAGCGCTTGGGTTTGACATCGACTACAAGCTTTTGCGTCACGAGTTTATGCGTCGTGGCAAGATGCTGCGGGCGTTTTACTACACCGCTTTGTTGGAAAACGACGAGTATTCGCCGATCCGCCCTCTGGTCGATTGGCTGAACTACAACGGCTTTACCATGGTGACCAAACCCGCCAAGGAATATACCGACAGCCAAGGCCGTCGCAAAGTCAAAGGCAATATGGACATCGAGCTTGCGGTTCACGCGATGGAACTTGCGCCGCATGTCGATCATATCGTGATCTTCTCGGGCGACGGCGACTTCCGCCCGCTGATCGAAAGCTTGCAGCGTCAAGGCGTGCGGGTCTCGGTGGTCTCGACCATCCGCAGCCAACCGCCGATGATTGCCGACGAACTGCGCCGCCAAGCCGATAACTTCATCGAGTTGGACGAATTGCGCGATGTGATCGGTCGGCCTCCGCGCGAGCCACGGATAGAAGACCAAGACCTGATGGCAGAGGCAAAGTAATCTGCTTAAAAAGGCCGCCACATGCAGATGTGGCGGCCTTTTCCCTGCGCTGCGGCAATTGCCACAGCTGAAATGATCCGATACCTGTTCAGGGTGAAAGGATCTTGCCATGACAAAACCCGCCCTGACGCTTTACTTAGCAGCCCCACGCGGATTCTGCGCAGGCGTTGATCGCGCCATTAAGATCGTCGAGCTTGCCCTTCAGAAATGGGGCGCTCCGGTCTATGTCCGCCACGAGATCGTGCACAATAAATATGTCGTCGACAATCTGCGCGCCCAAGGCGCGATCTTCGTCGAAGAGCTGGAAGACTGCCCGGTTGACCGCCCGGTGATCTTTTCCGCGCATGGCGTGCCGAAATCCGTGCCCGCCGCCGCCGAGGCCCGCGCGATGATCGCGGTTGATGCCACCTGCCCGCTTGTGACCAAAGTGCATAATGAGGCGCAGCGCCACTCCGAGGCAGGCCTGCAAATGGTGATGATCGGTCACGAAGGCCACCCCGAAACCATCGGCACCATGGGCCAACTGCCCGAGGGCGAGGTTTTGCTGGTTGAAACCGCCGCCGATGTCGCAGGCCTTAGGGTGCGCGATCCGGCCAAGCTTGCCTATATCACCCAGACCACGCTTTCGGTCGATGACACCGCCGATATTGTGCTGGCGCTGCAAGCCCGCTTTCCGGCGATTGTCGGGCCGCATAAAGAAGACATCTGCTATGCCACCACCAACCGTCAGGCGGCGGTCAAGGCGATTGCGGGCAAGATCGACGCGCTTTTGGTGATTGGCGCGCCGAATTCCTCCAATTCCAAACGCTTGGTCGAGGTGGGCCGCTCGGCTGGTTGCGGTTACGCGCAACTGGTGCAACGCGCCGTCGATATCGACTGGCGCGCGCTCGACGGCATTGCGGCGGTCGGCGTCACCGCAGGCGCCTCTGCCCCCGAAGTGCTGGTCAACGAGGTGATCGACGCCTTTCGCGCCCGCTATGACACGCGGGTCGAAATTGTTGAAACCGCACAAGAACATGTCGAGTTCAAAGTGCCCCGCATTCTGCGCGATCCGGTTTAAGCGATGACGCGACAGCCTATCCCCCCTGCTGCGCTTTGGCTCGGCCTTGCCGGTCTTCTGCCCTTTGTCTGGGGTGCGGCCTGCGCGCAAAGTGATGCGCTTGCGGCTTGGGGTCTTGCCATCGCGGGCCCAAGGCTGACGGGCGTGCCCTTGGTGCTGGGCTACGGCGTGATCATCTTGTCGTTCATGTCGGGCGTGCTCTGGGGCTTTGCCGCAAAACAGCCGAAAGTCGCAGCAATTTACTATATTTTGTCGGTGCTGCCGGCGCTTTGGGTGCTGTTTCTGGTTGGCGGCGATCTGACGGCCAGCTTTGCCGCTTTAGGCTTGGGCTATATCGGGCTACTGGCGCTGGATTGGCTGTTTGCCAGCCGCGGGTTTGCGCCCGACTGGTGGATGCAGCTGCGCCTGCTGCTGACCGCAATCGTGCTGGCCTGCCTTGCCGTTGCGGCTTTGGCCTGAAATCTTGACCCCAAAAGGAGCCTCTATGCCGGATCTTTTCGCCTATACCGACGGTGCCTGTTCGGGAAACCCCGGCCCCGGCGGCTGGGGCGTGCTGATGATCGCCCGCGAAGGCGCGACGGTGGTCAAAGAACGCACCCTGAACGGCGGCGAGCCTGATACCACCAACAACCGCATGGAATTGCTGGCGGCGATCTCGGCGCTCGAGGCCCTGACGCGCGACACCCAACTGACCATTGTCACCGACAGCGCCTATGTCAAAAATGGCGTTACCGAATGGATCCACGGCTGGAAGCGCAACGGCTGGAAAACCGCCGCCCGCGCCCCGGTGAAAAATGTTGATCTTTGGCAAAGGCTTGACGCTGCCCAAGCCCGTCACAGCGTGACTTGGCGCTGGATCAAGGGACATGCCGGCCACGCCGAAAACGAACGCGCCGATGAATTGGCCCGTGCCGGCATGGCGCCGTTCAAAACTGCGAAATAGCGCCGACTGGCCCTGCGTCTAAAGCTCGGTCTCATCTTTCGCATGGGCGGCACCGCTTCTGTCGGCGGCAAGCTCTGCGGTGATCTCGGTCAGATCGGCCAGCATCTCTGCAAAACGCCGCTGACAAGACTGATAGGCCTGCGCTACGGCGCGATCTTTCAAAGCCTCGGCGATAGCTCCGCGCAAGGCCGGCAGATGCCGCTGAATTCCCAAATCGGCCTCGTCATTGTGATTAAACCGGCGCAGATAGCCAAAGCCAAACCGCCCCGAGCGCCCTCCGGCCATCAGCCCATTGCCGCGCAGCTTTTGCTTGAAGGCCACCCGCTCTAGCGCCTTGATCACATAGTGATTGATCTGGCCCAAAGCATAGGATTGATCGCCGCGCTCGAGCATTTCGGCCGGACGCGCATTTTTCTTCTGACCGAAAACAAATTGTGGATCAAGCACTTGGCCCGAGCCAGCCAAAAGCCTGACCGCCGCACCTTGCCGCCAGATTGGGCGATGAATGAACAGACTTTGCACGCGGTCATCCATCCGGTGCAGCGTCTTCACCGTCCGCGATTGGCGGTGCTGCATGGGGGCGGCTTGGGTAAAAGCGGCCAAAACCAGATCATCTGGCGCGGTATCATGGCCGCCGTCGCCAAAGTTACGCCAGTTCAACGCAACGCCATCCGCCGCCCCAATTGCCGCAATCAGCCCCGACAGATGCCCCGCAACGGGGTTTAAAAACTCATCCGCATCGATCCACAGCAACCACTCTGCACCGCGGACAGTCGGGTTTTCCAGCGCCAAAGCAGCAACCGCATCCTGAGGCGCCAGCGTCGCAGGCGGCTGATGCCGGTGATGTTCGACCCAGCCCAAAGCCGCGAGCGCATCGAAAAGATCATCCGACCCGTCGCTGCACGCATTTGTGTAAACCACAATTTTGCCAAAGCCGATCAAACGGTGAAAGGCCACCCATTCCAACACATCCGGCCCTTCGTTCCGCATCGCGGAAAGCAGAACTGCCCCCGAGACGGCTTCGGTCATTCTTCCAAAGCATCCGCAGGATTAACGCCTATTTGTTCACACATCCGCGCGGCATAGGAGTTTGCCAATGGCACATTGCGCCGCCACCAGGGCTTGGTGCCATTGGTGTATAGATGCACCGAAAGGGTGTTTTCAGTAAAATGCCCCTCAACCCGACCGTGGGGGTCATAGAACACATCATTCAACTGAAACGGCACCGGATACAGGTAATCCGAGGTCAGCGCCTTGTCGAAATCGCCGGTCTGCTGCGCGAAATAGGTAAAGGCCTGCGGGCCAAAGGCGGTACGTTCGGCATTATAAATCCGCACCGCTTGCGGCAAGGAACTGTCCTGTTTTTCCAGTTTTTTGCGCTGCTGTTTGTTAAACCAAGCCGGCGAATCTGGAAGATTTGTATAGTAATCAATAAGTTGATGGATCAATTCCCCCTGCTGCGGAATATAGACCACACCGCAATTCAGCGCGCCACGAAAGCCGTGGCCTGCGTAGATATTCTCCATCTCGTCGGGAAAGGGGCGGTGGCAAAACGCATCGCAATCAATCCAGATCGCGTTGGTTTGCTGAATCATGTGATAGCGGAACACGTTTGACAGAAAGCTCTCCGAGGTTTGCCGCACGATATTCATATCAATCGGCATGATATCGGTCGCAGGCCGCACGATCACACCTTCGGGCACATTGGTGACAGTATCGGTGCAATAAAGCGTTGTCGGATGGCCTTGATGCACATGGCTAAGCAGGCAAAGCTGGTTCAAATACTGAAGTTTCTCACCAATCCAAAGCGATGCGACGGGTCTGCGAAGGGGAGTGGACATCGGCTGCCTCTGATTTGTTTCTATTTTCGCGACAATTTCGCGACTGTTCTCGCAGGCTAGCCACCAATTACGGCATCATTCAGGCGAAATTGCCGCATGCCGGCGATATCCGCGCAGGATATTCGTGTCAAAGCCCTCCAGCGCGGTAAATGCCGGTGGCGTGTGGGCTGCCGCGTGATGGCTTTCCAGCCAGCGGCCATACATAAACAGCTGGTCTATGCCGGCAGTCGGCAGGTGATCTAGCACCTCTGGCGTGATCCGAGCATCGCCGACCAACAGCACTTGCGGCCGATGCAGGGCGATCAAGGCCTGCGCAACGGTCAGGGCATTATCGCCAAGGCGCTGATCTGAAAAAACAAACCGCTCTGAAAACGCAAGATTGTTAAGGGCGCAAACCCGCAGCATCATCGCGCATAAACCCGCATTATCTTCTTGCAACACCCAGGTCAGATCGGCTCGCATGTTCACGCAATGCCCTGCCAAAAAGCCAACTGCGGCACCCAATTCCAGCACGCGCGCGTTTGGCTGCAAGGCCACCGGCAGCCTGCGCGCAAGCCCGCGCTCGAACTTTCCCGCCTGAATCAGCGGCAAAACATGCGCCGCAAAAATCTGCGGATCATCGGGCAACTTCATACTATGATTCTGAAAAACCTCGCCAATCGCTGGCATTGGCACCAGATCGCCGTGGTTATACGACCCCATCGGCACCATCTCGACCGGATCTTTCGGCTGCGCCGCACGTTCGGTTTTTGCCTTGGCACCCCGGCGCTTTTCCACATCAGACATCAGAGCCGCGATCTTTTCCTTGTCGCGCGCCTGCGGTGGCTTTGCAACAATCTGCGTAATCGGCACATTCGAAGCCTGGGCCAGATCGGCAACCAGCGCGTGATAGGCTTCGGTCTGGCGCAGCTCGTCCAAGCGATTTTCGGCACGCTCCAAAGCGGCAAAGTGCAGTCGTTTCAACTCGGGGTCTTGCAGCAGCTGTGCGATGATCTGATTGCGCCGCTCGGTATAGCGCAGCATGGTGTCATCGCGCACTTCGTTGCGATCCTGCAATGACCAATAGTCAGAATTATACTTATCCTTCTTATTGTTCACATTGCCGCGCATCTTGCGAATGGCATAGCTGTCGACCGATTTCACCGCATAGTGATTCAGCTGCACCCAATCATATCCAACCGTGCGGGTGATCGAGCGCCAGCCGCGGAATTTAAAATAATCCTCCATCTCGCGGCCCGAGCCATTCAGCCATTTTATCTGATCTGGAAATTCGGTTTCAACCCATTTCGCCTTAATCTTTGGCCGGTGGATGCCCAATTTCCACTTTGCCGCGTCAAAGGCAAAAAGCGTCTTTACCCCCCACCCCTTGTTCCAAGTAGTCGGCGCGGCCCATAGATATTGTTCCGTGACCGGTGCGCGGCTCCAGTCTACCACCCCGCCAGACCCAAAGATCCGCCATGTAATCACAACGCCATTCGCGCCCTGCGCCTTGGTCGCAGTCAGCATATCGTCCAGCGTACCGTCGCCATAGCGGATCGAGACAAACTCATCCGCGTCAAACACCATCACCCAGTCAGACTGCTGCACAACAGGCTCGGCCTGGGCATAATTCAGGGCCGAAGGCTGCGGCCGAATACCCTCGGGAATGTCGTTGCGGCGGTGGTGGCACAGGCCCAATTCCTCAAGCCGGATCAGCATGCTGTCAGTCCCATCCGAACAATCGTTCGTATAGACCACCAGATCGGTAAAACCGATCGCAAGATGATGCGCGATCCATTCGATCACATAGGGGCCTTCGTCTTTCATCATAGAAACGGCCGTCACCTGACCATGCGGGCTGCGATGTCGCTTCAGCGGAAAGCCAATGCTCCCCCAAAGCGCCGAGGCACCCTTTGGCCGCTCGTCTGAGGCCACGGAACTGTCCCTGTTTTGTGGTTTTTCCGCCTGCACCTTGGACCCTACCTCTGGTTTTCGCCCTTTCGCCTATCCTATCGTGTAGTCATTTTCATCGGCAAGGGGGCCGTCGAAAACTGTTGCGGCTTGTTGCGCGCAGATCATTTATGACCGGCTATGCAAAAATACTTCCTTTTTTGTGACTCTTCATTCAGACTTGGGGCATGGCACGCACGAAATTGATCCCCGATTCCGAAGTTCTGGCGATTGCGCTCAAAATCTTGCTGATCCAAGGCGAGAAATCTGTCACATTTTCTGCAGTGGCTCAGAAAACTCGCCTCGCACCGCCAACTTTGGTGCAGCGCTTTGGCAGCTGCGCCGCCATGATTGACGCGGCCCTCTCTTTGGCATGGGACCAGCTGGAAGCGCAGACCACAACAGCTTTTGCCGACACCGCCGCAAAGGGGCGCGGCGTCCAAGCGATGCTAAAAGCCCTGTCGGCGCCGATTGACTCGCCTGCTTTGGTCGCAGCAAGCCTGCGATATCCCGCACTTGCCACACGCGCCAAAGCTTGGCGCAATCAGGTCGAGGCAGGGCTAACCCTGAAGCTGGGATCAGGCGCAAAGGCCAAGGAAGCAGCCTCTGTCACCTTTGCAGCCTGGCAGGGACGTTTGCTTTGGGATGGGGCGGGCGGTAAAGGCTTCCGACTGGGCGAGGCTGTGAAGAAGCTAACCTAACTAACGTTCAATATATTTCTGATAAAGCCAAATCAAAGCAACCGCCCCCAAAACTGCGCCAATAAACCCCGCGGCAAAAGTGGTCATAGCCAAAAGCAGTCGCAGCAAAAACCCGCCGGCAAGCGCGCCACCGATGCCAATAACAATGGTGGTTGGCAGGTCAGCCTGAACCTTCATCACCCGCGTAGCCAAAAATCCAGCTGCAATTCCAATAATAATCAGCATAATCATGGGAAATCTCCTGAAGATTGCCCTTAATATGGGGTGCGAAACCGCGAATGTAAGGTCAGATCAGCCGCGGCGGCAGACGTAGGCCCTTTAACACCTCGGCAGCAGCCATCGGCCGCTTACCTTCGCGCTGCGCCAAGGTGATCTGAACCGCACCTTCACCACAAGCAATTGTAAAGCCAGACAAAACCTGCCCCGCCTCGGCTTGCCCATCGCTTAGGACAGAGCGCAGCAGTTTCACCCGCTCGCTCGCCACCTCGCACCAGGCCCCCGGAAAGGGCGACAGGCCGCGAATTTGGCGATCAACCTCGATGGCAGGGCGCGACCAATCAATCCGCGCTTCGGATTTATCAATCTTGGCGGCGTATGTGACGCCTTGTTCACTTTGCGCGACAGCAGGCAGCGGCAAAGCCGCCAGCGCCGTGCAAATCAGCGCAGCCCCCAGTGCAGACAGCCGGTCATGCAGCTCTGCCGTGGTCTCGGCCTGTGCAATCGGCGTGCTTTGGCGCAGTAAAACCGGCCCCGTGTCCAGCCCCGCCTCCATCTGCATGATGCAAATGCCGGTGTCGGCATCCCCAGCCATAATCGCGCGATGGATCGGCGCAGCCCCGCGCCAGCGCGGCAAAAGCGAGGCGTGGATGTTCAAACAGCCCAAGCGCGGCGCGTCCAAAACCACTTGCGGCAGGATCAAACCATAGGCGACAACCACGGCAATATCGGCGCCAAAGCCGGCAAATTCGGCCTGCGCCGCCGGATCGCGCAGCGAAATCGGATGGCGCACAGGCAGCCCCAAAGCCTCGGCCCGAGCTTGCACCGGGCTTGCGCGATCGGCCTTGCCACGCCCGGCTGGGCGCGGCGGCTGGCAATAGACCGCCACGATTTCATGCTGCTGCGCCAAGGCCTCCAGCACCGGAACCGAAAAATCGGGTGTGCCCATAAAGATAATTTTCATTGCTTTTTCCGCAGCTTATCCGCACGGGCCAGCAACATCTTACGCTTAAGCGGCGAGAGGTGATCGAAATACATCTTGCCCGCCAAATGATCGATCTGATGCTGAACCGAGGTCGCCCAAAGGTTGACGAAATCACGCTCCTCGATCTGACCTTCGGCATTCATAAACCGCACCGTCACCGCGCGCGGCCGCCGGATCACCGCCGAGACGCCAACCAAATTGGGCGAGGCCTCTTCGTGTTCGCGAAACTGCCCCGAGGCATGCAGCACTTCGGGGTTGGCCATCAAAACCGCCTGCCCGCGTTCGTCAGAGCAATCGACAACCGCAAGCCGCAACGGCACGCCGATTTGCACCGCCGCCAGTCCATAGCCGGGCATCGCGTCCATGGTATCGACCATATCGGCCCAGATCGCGCGATGCGCATCACTGATCGCCTCGACCGTCGCGGCAGGGGTTTTCAAACAAACGTTCGGATAGGGCAGGCAAAGCCGCGCGGCCATCAGCCCCGCGCCTTTTCACGCTTTAGCTTTTCCATCTTGCGCGTGATCATCTGCCGCTTCAGCGGGCCCAGATAATCAATGAACAGCTTGCCGTTCAGATGGTCAATCTCATGCTGCACGCAGGTCGCCCAAAGCCCGTTGAACTGCCGCTCTTGGATTTCGCCGCTCAGATCCATCCAGCGCACCTTGACCGAGGCCGGACGTTTGACATCGGCGTATTGATCGGGGATCGACAGGCAGCCTTCTTCATAGGTCGACAGGTCTTCGCACGACCAAATCACCTCGGGGTTCAGCAAAACCATCGGCTCGGGCGGCGCATCTTTCATGCAATCCATAACGATTATCCGCCGCATCACACCAATCTGAGGCGCCGCAAGGCCAATGCCCGGCGCGTCATACATGGTTTCCAGCATATCGGCTGCCAGTTGGGTAAGCTCTGCCGAAACCTCTGCGATGGGCTCGCAAGGCTTTTTCAGGCGCGGATCGGGGTGGATCAGAATATCGCGGATCATCTGATCGATTTACGTCTTGGGGCTTCAACGTGCAAGAGTTTGCTGCAATGATACCGCCAAACCCTTAGCACAGGCAGCACCCCGATGGATTTTGACACCCGCATCAATCGTCTTGGCACTCATTCGGTGAAATGGGACGCGATGGAGCCGATGTTCGGCGTGCCCGCGGCAGAAGGCATTTCGATGTGGGTGGCCGATATGGATTTTCGCCCGCCAGCCTGTGTGCAGCGCGCGCTAGAGGGCATGCTCGCCCATGGCATCTACGGCTATTACGGCGATGACGCGAGCTATCTGGACGCCATCCGCTGGTGGATGCAGACCCGCCACACCTGGACGGTCGAGCGCGATCAGATTTTCACCACCCATGGTTTGGTGCATGGCACCTCGATGTGTGTCGATGCCTTTACCGCTGTTGGCGACGGGGTTGTGCTGATGACGCCGGTCTATCACGCCTTTGCCCGCGTGATTAAGGCCGCCGGCCGCGAGGTGGTGGAATGCAAGCTGCGCGACAACGCCGGCCGCTACGAGATGGACTTTGACGCTTGGGACGCGCAGATGACAGGGGCGGAAAAGCTGCTGATCCTGTGCTCGCCGCACAATCCCGGTGGCCGCGTCTGGACCCGCGCCGAATTGCAAGGCGTCGCCGATTTCGCCAAGCGCCACGATCTGGTGCTGGTCTCGGATGAAATTCACCACGATCTGGTTTTGGGCGAGGTCAAGCACACCGCTATGGCGCTGATCGAGGGCATTGCCGATCGTCTGGTGATGATGACGGCAACGACCAAGACCTTTAACATTGCAGGCGCGCATTCGGGCAATGTCATCATCGCAGACCCCGCCTTGCGCGCCAAATTTGCGGCGCGGATGAATGCGATGGGGATCTCGCCAAATTCCTTTGGCCTGTTTATGGCCACCGCCGCCTATTCCGCCGAAGGCGCGGCTTGGGTCGATGCGCTGACAGGCTATCTGGCTGAAAACGCACGGATTTTTGATGAAGGCATCGCCCGCATTCCCGGTATCCGCTCGATGCCGCTGGAAGCGACCTATCTGGCTTGGGTCGATTTTTCGGGCACAGGCATGACGCAGGCCGAATTTATTGACCGGGTGCAAAAGGTCGCCAAGATTGCCGCCAACCATGGCGTGTCTTTTGGCGCGGGGGGCGAAAGTTTCCTGCGCTTTAACTTGGCAACGCCGCGGTCTTTGGTGATCGAGGCGGTTGCACGCTTGCAGGCGGCTTTCGCCGACCTGCAATAGGCTTAGGCCTTAGGCAGATAGGCCACAGGCGTGTTTTCTTCGCGGTAGTAATCCAGCGCAGGGCTGGATTGCACCGCCGTCGAGCGTTTAAATTCGCAAATCAGATCGCCATTTTCGGCCTTGGAGGCCACGATCAGGCATTGGAAAATATGCCGCGCGCCGTCGTAGATATCGACCAAGCCGCGCAGATTGGGCGTCAGGCTGGCATCCAGCGAAAAGCCGTCATGCCACATGCCTGTGATCGGAAAGACAGCCTCGCCCAGCTGCACCCGCAGCCGCGATTTGCGGGCGAAATTCTTCTTGCGCGCGGCGTCCAAACCCTCGCGCACCTCTTTTGGCAGAAACTCCAACATCTTAGCCCCTCCACTCCTGAGGGTTAGTCTGCATCCAGATTCGTTAATTTTCTGCTATACCGACTGTCGCGGCAAAAATGCCATTCATCTGTTGCCTATATATCGCGCATTCTTGTGATTTTCGCACCTTCTTGCGGCAAGATTGGCGATGACAACCCTATGCTGTGCCGCAGTTTGCTCGCACAGTTGCAAGATGATTCGTAGCAGGAGGCAAGATTTGGACCAATCACCTATCAGCCGCGCCGAATTGGACGCAGCTTTGCCGCATGTTCTGGCAGCGCCCAAAACCGATGCCACTGTCGCCGATCTTTGCCTGCGCCCTGCGCTGAACCAGCGCCAAACCATGCAAAGCCTGCGCTTTAGCGTCAGCGACGGCATTGCTGGCGATCGCTGGCAAAGCCTGCCTTGGCTGCGCGACGCGGCGGGGCTGCCGCATCGCGGCATTCAGGTCTCGATCCTGCCGCTGCGGGTGTTCGATCTGGTCTGGCGCGACCGCAAGACCACGCCGCATCCGGGCGATCCGATCATTGCCGATCTTGATACCAGCATCGCAAACCTGCCGATTGGCACGCTTATTCGCGCAGGCACAGGTCTGTTGCGGGTGTCCGAGGTGCCAAATCTTGGCTGCGTCAAATGGAAAGCACGCTACGGCGAGGCAGCGCTGCGCTGGGTCGAAAGCCAGCCAAAGCTGCGCCTGCGCGGCGTGCTTTGCGAGGTGGCGCAAGACGGCGAAATCAGGCTGGGCGACCGCTTGCAGGTGCTGCGCTGATCACATGCCTTCGTCTTGTTGCCGCGTTGCGCGCCGCCAGTCGGTGCATTTCGCCACCATCAGGTCGATCCACCCCGCCCAAGCTGCCAGATTTTCCGCGCTTGCATGGGTTCTGATCCGCGTCTCGCCCAGATAAAGATCCATCACCACCTGCGGATAAAGCGCATTCCACGCCGCGATCTGCACAGAGGTCGCCCGCAGCGGCCAAGCAAAGGCCAAAACCCAGCCCTCAGGCGCTTCCACCGCCGTGAACTCCGGCAACTCGGGCCGCGAGCGGGCATAGATCGTGCCGCCAATCGCTTCGACGCCCGCAAAACCTGCCAAAACCAATGCCGCCTGCATCACGCCACCAAAGCCTCGGCCCGCTTCAGATCGACCGAGACAAGCTGGCTGACCCCCTGTTCGGCCATGGTCACGCCAAACAGCCGATCCATCCGCGCCATCGTCACCGCGTGGTGGGTGATGATCAAAAACCGTGTGTCGGTGCGGCGGGTCATCTCGTCCAGCAGATCACAGAACCGCGTGACGTTGGCGTCATCCAAGGGCGCGTCCACCTCGTCCAGCACACAGATCGGCGCCGGATTGGCCAAAAACACCCCGAAAATCAGCGCAAGTGCGGTCAAAGTCTGCTCGCCCCCCGACAACAGGCTGAGCGTCGCCAGCTTTTTGCCCGGCGGTTGGCACATAATCTCTAGCCCCGCCTCCAGCGGGTCATCCGATTCCACCAAAACCAGCCGCGCCTCGCCGCCGTTGAACAGATGGGTGAACAGCGTCGCGAAATTGGCGTTCACTTGCTCAAAGGCCGTCAGCAACCGCTCGCGCCCCTCGCGGTTCAGCCCGGCGATGCCCGAGCGCAGCTTTTTGATCGCCTCTTCCAGATCAATCTTTTCCTGCGCCAGCGCGTCATATTCCTCTGAAACCGCCTTGGCGTCTTCTTCGGCACGCAGGTTCACCGCCCCCAAAGACTCGCGCTGGCGCTTCAACCGCTGCACATCAATGTCCAAAGCCTCGGCATCGGGCATGCGGTCGGGGTCAAGCTTCAGCGTGTCCAGCAACTGATCCGGCGTGCCGCCCGCCTCGTCGCTGATCCGAGCTGCGGCCAAAGCAACCACCTCGCGCGCGGCCTCGGTGCGGGCTTGCGCCGCTGCACGCTCCTCGCGCGCCTCGCCGGCCAAACGCTCGCCCTCGCGCTCGGTGTCGCGCGCGGCGCGCAGGCCGGTCTCTGCCACCGACAAAGCATCCGCCGCCACTGCACGCCGCGCTTCGGCCGCGGTGATCGCCTCGTTCAGATCCTCGCGCTTGATGGCGATCTCTTCGGGGGCAGCCAGGGCCTCGACCAGATCTTCCTCGGTCTCGCTCCGCCGCGTGCCCAGCTCTGCCATCCGCCGGCCAGCCGAGTCCAAGCGCTCTTTCCAACTCAGCAGTTCTTTGCTGGCATCCTGCCGCCGCCGCACCCGCGCCTCGCCCTCGCGGCGCAGCTCGTCATAGCTTGACCGGCGCGACATCATCGCGATGCGAGCTGCCTCAACGCTTTGCTTTGATTGCTCTAATGCCGCGCGTGCCGCGTCAAGGTCGGGCAAATCTTCGGCCGATGCAACCGCCTCTTCCAGCCTTTCGCGCGCCTCTTCGGTCTCAGAGAGATAGCGCGCCACGGCATGCTTCGCGGCCTCCAACCGGCCCGCCGCGATAGAGCTGTCGGCCTCGGCCCGTGCGGCCATCCGCGCCGCCTCAGCCACCCGCGCATCTGCACCGCGCCGCTGATCGCGCGCCCGCTGATCGGCTTGGGCCAGTTCGGCCAAGCGCGACTGCAAGGCCGCATGCGCCTGCGCAGCCCCTTCGGCGCGCGCCGCCACCTCTTCCAAATCGCGCTTCAAGGCGGTCAGCCGGTTCAGCTGTTGCAACCGCGCCGCCGCAGCCGAAGGCGCATCCTCGGCCCCCGCCCGAAAACCATCCCAGCGCCACAGATCGCCCTGCAGACTGACAAGCCGCTGCCCCGGCCGCAACGCCACCTGCAAACCCGCCCCCGCCGCGCGCTCGACCAACCCAATTTGCGCCATCCGCCGCGCCAAAACCGCAGGCGCTTTGACATGCGCCGACAAGGGCTGCACCCCCGCTGGCAACTCTTGCGCTTCGTCATAGCCCGCCAGCACCACCCAACCCGAAGGCCGATCGCCCGCAACTTCCGGCGCCCGCAGATCATCGGCCAGGGCCGCCCCAATCGCCGCCTCAAAGCCCGCCTCAACCTGCAACAGATCCAGCAATTGATGCCCCGATTGCGCCTCGCGCTGCACCAGCTTTGTCAGTGCCGCCACCTCGGCGCGCAGCGCTGCGGCTTCGCCCTCCGCCTCAGATTTCGCCGCCCGCGCACTGGCCTCGCGCCCCTGCGCCTCGGCCCGCGCAGCCTCGGTGGCCAAAAGCGCCGCTTCTGCGGCCTCGGCCTCGGCTGCCGCCACATCCTGCGCCTCGCCAGCCGCCGCAAAGCCCTCGCTTGCCTCGGCCAAGGCCTGCGTGGCCGCCAAAACCGCCTGCTCTGCCCGTGCGGCTTCGGTCTCGGCCTTTTGCACCACAGCACGGCTGTCGGCCAACAACCGCTGCACCGATTGATGCCGAGCCGCCAAACGCGCCGCGTCTTCGGTGGCCTGCGACAGCAGATTTTCCCGCTCGCTCAGCGCCGCCGAGGCCTCGCGCGCCAGATCAGAGGCCTCGGCAAGCTTGTCCTCATGGCCCTCATGCGCGCGCAACAGCTGCTCGATCTCCCACTCCAGCCGCGCGATCACCTCACCTGCGTCGCGGTTCAGCCCCGCCTCGCGCTCGCCGTCCCGCTCCAACTGCTGCAACCGCGCCCGCAGCGTCTCAATCGCCGCCCGCGCCCGCGCCTCTTCATCGGCAAGCTGATCGCGCTGCACGCTCAGGCGCTGCAAAATCGCCGCCGCAATCGCCTCTTGCTCGCGCAAAGGCGGCATCGCCTCCTCGGCGGTTTCGCGCTGCTGGGCTGCCAAGCGCGCGGCGGCTTCAGCCTGAGCGGCAAAACTCAGCCGCTGGCGCAACACCGCATCGGCCTCGGCACGCGCAATCTCGGCCTCACGCCAACGGCGATACAACAGCTGCCCCTCAGCACGGCGCAACTCCTCGCCAATCTCGCGATAGCGCGCCGCCTGCTTGGCCTGCCGCGTCAGCACCGACAATTGCTGCGCCAGGCTTTCCAGCACATCATCCACCCGCAACAGATTCTGCTCGGCACCGTTCAGCTTCAACTCTGCCTCATGCCGGCGCGCATAAAGCCCCGAGATCCCCGCCGCCTCTTCCAAAATCCGCCGCCGGGCTTTTGGCTTGGCGTTGATCAGCTCCGAAATCTGCCCCTGCCGCACCAAAGCCGGCGAATGCGATCCGGTCGAGGCATCGGCAAACAGCATCTGCACATCGCGCGCCCGCACATCCTTGGTATTCAGCTTATAGGCCGAGCCCGCATCCCGCGTGATCCGCCGCACGATCTCGATCACATCGGCATCGTTAAACCCCGAAGGCGCCAGCCGCTCGGAATTGTCCATCACCAAGGCCACTTCGGCAAAGTTGCGCGCCCCCCGCGCGCCCGAGCCGTTAAAGATCACATCCTCCATCCCGCCGCCCCGCATCGCCGAGGGGCGGTTTTCCCCCATCACCCAACGCAAGGCTTCCAGCAGATTGGATTTGCCACAGCCATTCGGCCCAACCACACCGGTCAGCCCGTCATGGATCACCAGATCAGTGGGATCCACAAAGCTTTTAAATCCATTCAACCGCAGTTTGTTAAAACGCAATGGGGCGGGCCTTTGCTGACATATCGCTGCCAATTTTCGCAGCATTCCCCCCTCTGTCAACGCACCACCGCATAATATGGCAAAAATCCCCCGCTTATCCCCAAGATATTGAGGCTTCGCGCGCCCAGCCTTTCATCTTGGTCCAAATATCCACGCCACACCCTCTCAGGCAAAGCCATTGACCGCAGGCACAGCACCCCGCACAGTCACCCCGCCAGCACCCCCACCTAAGGCCCCCCAATGATCCACGCCCTCCTTGTCATTCTGGCCTGCCAATTGTTCGGCGAGGCTGCCTCGCATTGGCTGGCGCTGCCAATCCCCGGCCCAGTCGTGGGCATGATCGCCATGGTGGTGCTGCTGCAATTTCTGCCCGCCGCCGCTGCAATCCTGCGGCCAGTAGCGCAAGGCATTCTGGGCCATATGTCGCTTTTGTTCGTGCCAGCCGGGGTGGGCGTGGTCGGCCACTTTGGCGCTTTTGGCGATCAAGGGCTGGCGATTGCGCTGGCGATTGCAGGCTCCACCATCGCGGCCATCGCGGTGGGGGCGCTGACCTTCGCCGCCGTCGCGCGTGTCACGGGCAACAAAGATGACTGATTTCACCGATATCTGGAGCTATCTGTCGCGCGGCCCGCTGCTGTGGCTCACCGCCACCCTTGCCGCCTATGCGCTTGGCGATGCCTGCTTTCGTGCGGCCAACCGCCGCCCTATCGTCAATCCGGTGCTGGTCGCGGTGGCGATCTTGGCGGTGATGCTGAAAGCCACCGCCACCCCCTATGCCACCTATTTTGAAGGCGCGCAGTTCGTGCATTTTCTGCTTGGCCCCGCCACGGTCTGCCTTGCCCTGCCGCTTTGGGACAACCTGCCAAGGGTGCGCAAAGCCGCGCTGCCGCTGCTGGCGGCCCTGCTGGCAGGATCTGTCACCGCGATTGCCAGCGCCCTTGCCATCGCCCGCAGCTTTGGCATCTCGGGCGAAATCCTTGCCTCGCTGGCGCCAAAATCCACCACCGCCCCTGTGGCCATCGGCATCTCGCAGGCCATTGGCGGCTCGCCGACGCTAACGGCCGTCATGGTGATCCTGACGGGCATCACCGGAGCCGTGGTCGCAACCCCGCTGCTGAACCTGCTGCGGATCAAAGATTGGCGCGCTCGCGGCTTTGCCACCGGCGTCGCAGCACATGGCATCGGCACCGCGCGCGCCTTTCAGGTCCACCCCACCGCAGGCGCTTTTGCAGGCCTTGGCATGGGGTTGAACGCGGTGCTCACCGCGATCATCGCACCGATGCTGCTGCGGCTGTTTCAGTGATCAGGCCAAATGCGCGCGAAACTGCGCCACCACGGCCTCGTAGACCGCGCGTTTGAACGGCACGATCGAGCCGATCATCTCCTCTGCCTCGATCCAGCGCCAAGCGCCAAACTCGGGGTGAATGGTGGCGATATTGACCTGCGCATCGCGGCCGATAAAGCGGTATAAAAACCACTTTTGCTTTTGCCCGCGATATTTACCGCCCCAAACCTTGCCCAACAGATCGGGCGGCAGATCATAGGTGACCCAATCCTTGGTCTTGTCCAAAGCCTCGACCAGATCTTCGGTCACCCCGGTTTCTTCCCACAATTCGCGCAGCGCTGCCGCACGCGGCTTTTCGCCCTCGTCAATGCCGCCCTGCGGCATCTGCCAGGCCTCGACCGTGCTGTCCAACCGCTGTCCGGCAAAGATACGCCCCTCGGCATTGATCAGCATAATGCCGACACAAGGACGATAGGGCAGCTCTGTGTGATCAACCATAATGGATGGGCCACGCCATCACGGCGCAGCCCCCTTTCGTTATTGTTTCGGAGCAACCGCCGACAGACCCCGCAGGATGTCGATGGCATAGGCAAGCTGATAATCCTCGTCGCGCAGTTTTGCGGCCTCTTCGGTGCGCGCGCGGTCTTCTTCCAACTGCTTCTTCTCGTCTTCGCTCATCGAATCATTGCTGATCGCGCCGCGCAAAGACGCCTCGGTACGCTGCTTGCTTTCCTTATCCGCCGCTGCGGCTTCGGTGCCTTGTGCATTCGGGTCCACCACAGGCTGGTTCACCACGATATCGGGCATCACACCCAATGACTGGATCGAGCGGCCCGACGGGGTGTAATAGCGCGCGGTGGTCAAACGCATCGCGCCATCCCCCTTCAGCGGAATCAGCGTTTGCACCGAGCCTTTGCCAAAGCTTTTGGTGCCCACCACAATCGCACGACGGTGATCTTGCAGCGCGCCCGAAACGATTTCCGAGGCCGAAGCCGAACCACCGTTGATCAGCACGACAATCGGCTTGCCCTCGGCCAAATCGCCCGGCGTTGCATTCTCGCGGGCGCTGTCTTGAGCATTGCGGCCACGGGTCGAGACGATCTCGCCCTCGTTCAAGAAGGCATCCGAGGTCAGGATCGCTTGCTTCAGCAAACCACCCGGATTGTTGCGCAGATCAATCACAAAGCCATTGATTTTCTCCATGCCACCGGCTTCTTTGATCAGCTTTTTGATGCCGTCTTGCACGCCAGGATAGGTCTGGTCGTTAAACGTGGTGATCCGCAAAATGCCAGTGCTGCCCACCAGACGGCTTTTCACCGCAACCAGCTTGATGGTGTCACGAATGATCGAGACGTCAAACGGTTCTGTCACGCCCTCACGCACCACGGTTATCACGATTTCCGAGCCGATCGGGCCACGCATTTTATCAACAGCTTGATCAAGCGTCAGACCCTGTACGTTTTCGCCATCCACCGCGGTGATAAAATCGCCCGATTTGATACCCGCCGCATCAGCAGGGGTGCCATCCATCGGCGAGACCACTTTGATATAGCCGTCTTGCTGGGTCACCTCGATGCCAAGCCCACCAAATTCGCCACGCGTTTGCGTGGTCATATCGGCAAAGGCCTTTGAATCCATATAGCTGGAATGCGGGTCAAGCGAGGTCAACATGCCATTGATCGCGGCCTCGACCAGCTTTTTGCTGTCAACATCCTCAACATATTGCGCGCGAATACGCTCGAACACATCGCCAAACAGATCAAGCTGTTCGTAGACCTTGGCATTTTTCGTCGCATCTTGCGCAATCATCGGGCCTGCAACTTGCGTCGTCAGAACCGCGCCGGCCAAAGTGCCACAAAGCGCTGCAATAACCATCTTTTTCATCTGATCGTCCTATTCCTTTGCCGATGCTGTCGCCGCGAACCAAGCCATTGGGTCCACTGGCGTCGAGCCTTGCCTCAATTCCAAGTAAAGCGTTTCCGTCTCGCGACCGCCAGCACCTTCTTGCTGCACGGCCAGAAGATCGGCGCTGCCCGTCTCTGATCCGCCCATCAACCCCAATGCCGCGCCCTTGGCAACCACCTCGCCGACCTCGCCATAGACCTGACCTAACCCAGCCATGATCAAAAGATAGCCATCGCCGGGTTCAAGAATCATCACATTTCCGTAGTCAAGCAAGGGCCCTCGATAGCGGATCGTCGCAGGCCAAGGGCTGGTCACCAAAGCTGCCGCCCGTGTCGCAAGGGTCATCCCCACCCGTGTCACCCCGCGCGCATCGGTCTCGCCGGGGTGCAGCAGCAGCTTGCCCAAGACCGGCAGATCCAGCTTGCCCTTGGCGTCGAAAAAGCGGCTTTCACCAGAATCGTCCAAAGCAAGCCCAGCGGCAAAGGAGTCTAACGTATCCACACTCAGCAAAAGCCCCAGCAGCACGGCGGGGTCTTCGGTAAAGCGTTGCGGCAAAGGCCTGCGCTCGGACATCGCCTGCGACAGAGCCGAGCGCGCGGTCTGTGCCGCCGTCAGCCCCGTGCCCAGCGTCTCTCCGGCCGAACGTTGCAGGGCACGCATCTGGGTCAATTCTTCCAACTTGCCCTTCAGCACGGCCACTTCTGATTGCAAGGCAGGCGTGACATCGGCCAGCATCATCCCCGAGCGCACCGTGCCCAAAGGCCCTTGCGGATGCAGCAGCAACAGCGGGCCCGGATCGGCATCAATCCGGCTTAGCACCCCCAGCAGCTGCGCAATGCGGTCGCGCTTGGTCTGAAACTCCAAGCTCAATTGCTCTTGACGCAGATCGACCTGCCGCAGCGCTTGGCGCAATGCGGCCAAGCCTGCCTCATAGGCGCGAATGGTGCGGGTCAGCGCAGCGACACGGTCCTTGGCCGCATTCGCCGCTTGCAGATTGGCCACCGCCGTTTGCAGATCAGCCGAGGCCGCAATCGCATCATCAGCAACACCCGCCCCAGCCTGCGAGGCCATCAGCATCAGCGCAAGCGCGGCCTTGCGGATCATGGCAGCAAAAGGTTCCGTCCGGTCATCTCAACCGGCTGCGGCAGCCCCATCAGCGCCAAAAGCGTCGGCGCCAGATCAGCCAGCTTACCCCCAGCGCGCAGGCTGGCCCCTTCAGGCCCGCCAACCAAGATCACCGGCACCGGATTGGTGGTATGCGAGGTATGCGGCCCGCCAGACACCGGATCCACCATGGTCTCGCAATTGCCGTGATCGGCGGTGACGATCATCGCGCCGCCCTTGGCCTGCAAAGCCACCAGCGCGCGGCCAAGCCCCACATCCACCGCTTCGCAAGCCTTGATCGCCGCGGCTAGGCTGCCAGTATGCCCCACCATATCGGGATTGGCGAAATTCACCACGATCAGATCAAAGCCTGTCTCGATTGCGGCCACCAGATGATCGGCGACTTCCACCGAAGACATCTCGGGTTGCAAATCATAGGTCGCCACCTTGGGCGATTTCGGCATCGCGCGCTCTTCACGCTCGAAAGGCACCTCGCGGCCCCCGTTCAGAAAAAACGTCACATGCGGATATTTCTCGGTCTCGGCAAGGCGGAACTGCGACAGGCCCTGTTTTGCAACCCATTCGCCCAAAGTGTTGGCAATGCTGCGCTTGGGATAGGCGGTCTGCATATAGCCATTATGCGAGGCCGAATATTCCACCATGCCCAGCAATGCCGCCCAAACCGGGCGCTGCCCGGTCTCAAAACCATCGAAATCCGGCGCGGCCAGCGCCGCCAGAATCTCACGCGCGCGGTCCGAGCGGAAGTTCAGACAGAAAAACCCGTCGCCATCCACCGCGCCGGCATAATCGCCAATCACGCTTGGCGCCAAAAACTCATCCGTCTCGTCCTTGGCATAAGATGCCGCCACCGCCGCCGCAGGCGTGGCCGCAGCTTCGCCCTTGGCCTGCACAATCGCGGCGTAAGCGCGGCTTACCCGTTCCCAGCGATTGTCACGGTCCATCGCCCAATAGCGCCCGATCACCGTAGCGACCTTGGCCCCCGCAGGCAGTTGCACCATCAGCGTGTCGATAAACTCGGCCGCCGAACTGGGGGCAACGTCGCGCCCATCGGTGATCGCATGCAGCGCCACCGGCACCCCAAGTGCTGTGATCGCAGCACAGGCCGCAATCACATGGCTCAGATGGCCATGCACCCCACCGTCTGACACCACGCCCATCAGATGCGCCGTGCCACCGCTGGCCTTCATCTTGGCAACAAAGGCCAAAAGGCTTTCATTGCTGGCAAAAGAGCCGTCTTCAATCGCCAGATCAATCGCGCCCAGATCCATCGCCACCACACGGCCCGCGCCGATATTGGTATGGCCCACCTCGGAATTGCCCATCTGCCCCGTCGGCAGGCCAACATCCGGCCCAAAGGTCGTCAGCGTCGCATGCGGGCAATCCGCCCAAATTTTGTTGAAATTCGGCACATGCGCCTGCGCGGGGGCGCTTGCGACGGGGTCTGCATTGATCCCCCAGCCATCCAGAATACACAAAACAACGGGCTTGCGGGTCATTGTGGCACCTTTCCAAAGTCTGCCGCCCTTCTAGCGCTGCGGCGGGGTCAGGGCAACGCATTGCGCAGGGCTTAGTCCAGTTCTTCGACCACAGGCAGCGCAAAGCTGCCACTTGCAGGGGCAAATCCCGCCTCTTGTTCGTGAAGCAAGCGCAGGGCGGCACAAATAGGGTCGCGTTTCGACGGCGGCAGCGCTAGCGTTTCGGCCGCAAAATCGGCCCAAAGGCCGGCAAAATCTGCGGGCGGCACCGCCCCTTGCAAGGCGTTCAGCGCCAAAAGCGCGGTGCAGCCCGCAAAGCCCAGCGCATCTGGCTGGCGTGCCGCCTGCCAGACCACGCCGCGGGCTTGGGGCCGCAAAATTCCGTCCTGTTCGGTGATCGAAGCGATCAGCGCGGCATGGCTGGCCTGCAAATCCGGCCCAGCGGCGCAAACCGCGTAAATCTCGTGATGCCGCATCGCGCGGGCGACGCGCAGCAAAGCGGGCGTAATCTCCTTAGGCCCCCGCGTCAGGCAAAGCGCAGGCAGCAGCGGCTCTGGCAAGGCAATCAGCCCCGCCGCCACGGCTTGGCGCAGCCCATTTGCCAAGGCCGCCCGCAAAACGGCGGGCTGGTCTTGCAGACGCGCTTGCAGCCTTGGCCAAAGCCCGGCCAGTGCGGGATCGGCACTGTCGCGCTGCACCAGATCAGCCAGCAAGATCACCGCGCACACCTGAAACCCCGACCGCTGCGCCAAGGCGATCTGCACCAGACCTTGGTAAAGCGGCTGGGTTTGCACCGCCTGAAACCGATACTGATCGTCGCGCAAAATGCGAAAACTGGCACCGGTTTCCGCCAGACTTTGGCCCGAGGCCGCAGCAATATCGCCAAGGCTGGCAGGCAACAGCGCCTTGATCTGAAAGGCCAGATCGGCAACCGCCTGCGGCAGCCTCACGCCCTCGCCCCAGGTCAACTTAGGCACGGTGATAGGGCCCACCGCCCAGAATCGTCGCCGCGCGGTAAATCTGTTCGGCCAGCATCACCCGCACCAACATATGCGGCCAGACCATCTTGCCAAAACTCAGCGAAAAATCCGCCCGCGCGCGCAAGCTTGGGTCAATGCCATCCGCGCCGCCAATCACAAAGGCCACATCCTGCCGCCCGCCATCGCGCCAGCGCGCCAGCTGCTCGGCAAATTCGGGGCTGCTCAGCACCCGCCCGCGTTCATCCAGCGTGGCAATCAGCGCGCCCGAAGGGATCGCGCGGTCCAGCAACAAGGCCTCTGCGCCCATGCCAAGGTTCTTTTTATCCTCGACCTCAAGCTCGGACACCGGCCCCAAGCCCAAGGGCCGGCCGGTGCGATCGAATCGGGTGTAGTAATCGTCGGTCAGATCGCGCTCGGGGCCAGCCCGCAGCCGCCCCACAGCACAGATATGCAGCCGCAAGCCTTAGGCTCCGCGATGCGCGCTTCCTGGAAGCCACATCTTTTCAAGCTGATAGAACTCGCGCACTTCGGGGCGGAACACATGCACAACCACGTCGCCCGCGTCGATCAGAACCCAATCGCCGGTCTCTTTGCCCTCCATCTTGGGGGTAAAGCGGAAGGTTTCTTTGATGCGGTCGGCCAGTTTCTCGGAAATCGAGGCAACCTGACGCGACGAGCGGCCCGAGCAGATGACCATATAGTCAGCTACGTCAGACCGGCCACGCAGGTCGATCTGCACGATTTCTTCGGCCTTATCATCGTCAACCGAAGCCAGAACAGCCGCCAACATCTCTTCAGAGGAGTAATCATCGGCCATAGCCGTGCGGGTGGTGCGGGGGCCAACCGGCAAGCCGGTGGTGGGATCAGAATGCGACAGGACAAAGTCCTCCAATTAGCGCGCCGATACAGCCCCGGCGTCGGGCGTGGTTCAGCCTAGCACTGTCGAGCGATAATCTCAACGCCAGCCAAGCCGCGCGCATACGGTGCTGCGGCGGCGAAGACAAGGGCTAATAGCGCCGCAGCCGCAAGCAGACTTGCGCCGCTAGCCCGCAAAATCAGGATAAAACTCGGCCTGCATCCGCGCCAGATAGGCCGAAAGTTCGACCTGTTTGCGCAAATAGGCGCCATAGCTCGACCGAAACTGCGGTGCTGCCAGTGCTGCCAAAAACGCATAAGCCGTGGCATCAACCCCGCAAACCCGCCCGCCAAGCATATAAAGCTGACCGGTGATCGCGGTTTCAAGCGCATCCAACGCTTTGCAGACCAGTGCGTATTTTTCCGCCGACGTCAAACGATCCAGCCCCAGCAAGCCGATCAGCCGCCGCGCCCGCCACCCTGCGCGGATCTGCAACCACAGCCGTTGCATCGCAGGCGCGCGGTCGAACCCCTGCGAGGTGTCGAGGCTCAGATCCTCGACGCTTGCCCAGCGCTGTTCGATCAAGATCGGATAGAGATGATCTTCCAACATCCGCTCGATCGCCAGCCCATAGGCCAAGGCGCGCCCTGAATAATCATTCGTAAAATCAATGGTGTAGTTTGTTTCAAGATAGGCTTGGATCAACCGACTGTCAGAAATCACCCGCCCCTCATCGACGATCCACGGAATTTTACCCCGCGGTGCGCCGCGCATATCGGCCTGAACCAATGCGTATGGCAAGCCTGACAATTTCAGCAACACCTCGACCTTCATCGCAAAAGGGCTGGCCTGCGGCAGACCGAAGGCCGGCCCTGTTCCGTGCAAGACGATCACTGCGCCCCCCTGTTTCGCATCGTGCGACCAGTCTGGCGCAGAAAACTTAACAATCCAAAAATCTCCGCCATGCGCCAGACGCAACCCAGCCTCTCGACATCGTCGGTAGCAATTCACGCTGCAATGCAGCATATTATCGGCAGGGAGGAATAATGGAGTATCTAACATGACCATTTTCCGCAATCTGTTTCCCCGCCGCCTAAGCCGTCGGGATCTAGAGCTGGCCTATCTGAACGCCTCTGTCAGCATGTACGACCTTGAACAGCGCGAGCGTGACGTCGCACGCGGCAAGTTCGCGCATCTTTAAGCGCACAATCTGCATGGCGCAGGCGGCCAGAGCTGGCCGCCGCCCTGCTCTTCTCTTGCTTGCAAGGGGAATTCTGCGTATATCGCTGGCATGAACCGCTTCTTTAACATTGCTGACCATGATCGCCTGCCTTGGCGATTCTACGGAGCAACCCGCGCCATTCTAGCGCAGGGCTAAAGCCGGCATGCGCGCAAAGCGCTTCGATTTCGCATTCCCCCTTTCCAAACCTCGAGGATGAGCCATGACCGCTCGCACGCTTTACGACAAAATCTGGGACGATCACGTTGTGCATGAGGCCGAAGACGGCACCTGCCTTTTGTATATCGACCGCCATCTGGTGCATGAAGTCACCAGCCCACAAGCCTTTGAAGGCCTGCGGATGACGGGGCGCAAAGTGCGCGCACCAGAAAAAACCATTGCCGTGCCTGATCACAACGTGCCCACCACGCTGGACCGCGCCAATGCCGCGACCATGACCGAAGACAGCCGGGTGCAGGTGGCCGCTTTGGACACCAACGCCAAGGATTTTGGCATTCACTACTATCCCGTCTCGGATGTGCGCCAAGGCATCGTGCATATCGTCGGCCCAGAACAGGGCTGGACCCTGCCCGGCATGACCGTGGTCTGCGGCGACAGCCACACCGCCACCCATGGCGCCTTTGGCAGCCTTGCGCATGGCATTGGCACCTCGGAAGTCGAACATGTGCTGGCCACCCAAACGCTGATCCAGCGCAAGGGTAAGAACATGAAGGTCGAAATCACCGGCTCGCTGCGCCCCGGAGTGACGGCAAAAGACATCACCATGGCGGTGATCGGCGAAACCGGCACCGCAGGCGGCACCGGCTATGTGATCGAATATTGCGGCCAAGCCATCCGCGAGCTGTCGATGGAAGGCCGCATGACCGTCTGCAATATGGCGATCGAAGGCGGCGCCCGCGCTGGCCTGATCGCGCCAGACGAGAAAACCTTTGCCTATTGCATGGGCCGCCCGCATGCGCCGAAGGGCGCTGCTTGGGAGGCTGCGGTTTCCTACTGGAAAACCTTGTTCACCGAAGAGGGCGCGCATTTCGATAAGGTCGTCACCCTCAAAGGCGAAGATATCGCGCCCTTGGTCACTTGGGGCACCTCGCCCGAAGATGTGCTGCCGATCACGGCCGTGGTGCCAAACCCTGCCGACTTTAGCGGCGGCAAGGTCGAAGCCGTTCAGCGCGCCTTGGACTATATGGGTCTTATCCCCGGTCAAAAGCTGTCGGAAATCGCGATTGACACCGTCTTCATCGGCTCTTGCACCAATGGCCGGATCGAGGATCTGCGCGCAGCCGCCGCCATCCTGAAGGGCAAGAAGAAAAAAGACGGCATCCGCGCGATGGTCGTGCCCGGCTCGGGCCTCGTGCGCGCGCAGGCCGAAGAAGAGGGTCTGGCGCAGATCTTTATCGACGCTGGTTTCGAATGGCGTCTGGCGGGCTGCTCGATGTGCCTGGCGATGAACCCCGATCAGCTTGCACCGGGTGAACGCTGTGCCGCCACCTCGAACCGCAACTTTGAAGGCCGTCAGGGTCGGGGCGGGCGCACGCATTTGCTTTCCCCCGCCATGGCAGCCGCTGCCGCAATCACCGGTCATCTGACCGACGTGCGCGAGATGATGGCCGAGACGGTTTAATCCCTTGAGTTTTGGGCGGTGGTGCTGCTGCCGCCCAGCCTCTGTAGCTTTGAAAAAACTACGGAAACCCTACGGATACACCAGATCGCTCTTTCAACCGCGCCTTGTGCACACGAATTGGAAACCAAAATGGAAAAATTCAACAAACTGACCGGAATCGCGGCGCCAATGCCCTTGGTCAATATCGACACCGACATGATCATCCCCAAGCAGTTCCTGAAGACCATCAAGCGGTCGGGCCTTGGCGTGAACCTGTTTGACGAGATGCGCTACACCCAAGACGGCGCCGAAATCGCCGATTTTGTGTTGAACCAGCCTGCCTATCGCAGCGCCGAGATCCTGATCGCGGGCGAAAACTTTGGCTGCGGCTCGTCGCGCGAACACGCGCCTTGGGCCCTGCTGGATTTCGGCATTCGCTGCGTGATCAGCACCTCTTTTGCCGATATCTTCTATAATAACTGCTTTAAGAACGGCATTTTGCCGATCGTGATGCCGCAGGAGGTTATCGACACGCTGATGGCCGACGCGCGCAAAGGTGCCAATGCGCGCCAAACCATTGATCTGGTCGAACAGACAGTGACCACCTCGGACGGTCAGGTTTTCCCGTTTGATGTCGACGCCCACCGCAAGCATTGCCTGCTGAACGGGCTGGACGATATCGGCCTGACGCTGGAAAAAGCCGCCTCTATCGATTCATTCGAGCAACGCGCCCAAGCCCAGCGCCCTTGGGCCTAAGCTGTTCACAACACACAATATCTAGGGCCGCCCGCTTGGGCGGCCTTTTTATTAACCAAAGCCTGCTTCAATCCTGCAACACCTTCACCCCAGAATTGCCCCAGTTTGCCGCCAGAGTAACAAGGAAGGTTGTCGAAACGGCTGAAAGTAGGCACAATTTGGGCAAGAATGAGGCAGCCCGCCACAAAGTGCGGGAATTAGGTAGGATCATTGTCGGGCAAAGTACCAGGCAAGATCGGTTAAAGGGTAGCAGGCAGGTGGTTTCGCGACTTACAGGTGCGCTTGTTCGCATGATTTTGGTAATGATGCTGGTCGTCATGCCCTCTGTTTTGTTGGTCGGCGTGACAACGGACACAAAACAAATGGTCTCCTTGGTGGCGCTGTTTCTGGGGCTCCTTACCTTTGTTGAATACAATGCGACCTATCCCAGCCTTGTGGAATTTCGCGATGCACCGCCATTCAACCGAATGCGCTATCTGATGCTGTTTGCGACGATTTTCTTTCTGTCGATGATCGCACGCGGTGCGGCGATTCCCTCATCGCTGACCCAATTTGCCGATGCAATTGGCAGCCTGATCGGCAATGCGATGGATTTTCCTTACAGTCCTGTGCGACTTGCCACGCTGATGATCGCCAATGACGCAACAGCAGACCAGATTGCGGCACTGCGCACGGCGGCGGGGATGTCCTATCTTATCTCTTTAATTTCACTTTCTATTTTCCTGATTCTTCTAAAGGCTGGCCGCTGGCCGCGGCACGACCAGCCCTTCAATGTCTGGATCAATCTGCCAACATTCGACCCAAGCGCGGGAGGCGATGTGGTGGCGCGGCTGACACGCGATGCCCGCATTAACATCGCATTAGGGTTTTTGCTGCCATTCTTAACGCCAGCAGTGGTGAAGATTGGCTCGGCGGGATTGGAACCGCTGGTGCTAACCTCACCACAAACCTTGATCTGGACGATGACAGCATGGGCCTTTCTGCCTGCAAGCCTGTTCATGCGCGGTATCGCGATGGGACGGGTCGCCGATATGATCCGCGAAACGCGCGCCGCTCATCGGTTGGCCGAGGATGGCAAGCGCTTTGCAGTTGCCTGATCTGGCTCTGGGCTTGGGCTGCTCCGGCTGCGCCCTTGCGGCTGGCCACCTATAACGCCGAGCTAACCGCTCAGGGGCCAGGTTTGGCACTGCAAGCGCTGATGCGCGGCAGCGATCCGTCGCAACTGGCCGCAGCACAGGTTTTGACCACGCTGAACGCGGATGTGATCTTGCTGACAGGTATTGATTTTGATCTGCGTGGTCAGACACTTGCCAGTTTTGCGGCCAAAATCACCGGACCACCCTATCCTTATTTGTTGGCGTTGCGGCCAAACACAGGCGTGGCGACCGGTCTGGATCTGGACGGCAATGGCCGCTTTGGCGAGCCGCGCGATGCAATGGCTTATGGGCGTTTTGCGGGTCAGGCGGGCATGGCAGTGTTGTCGCGCCTGCCGATTGACACCGCACAGATACGCGATTTCAGCGGTTTTTTGTGGCAGGATCTGCCGCACAATCTGGCCCCTGTCGGCACGCCGGCTATGCAACGGCTGTCAACTTCGGGGCATTACGAGGTACCGATCATCCTGCCAGATGGCCACCGATTGCGGCTTTTGGCCTATTATGCGACGCCGCCGGTGTTTGATGGCCCCGAAGACCGCAATGGTCGGCGCAATCATGACGAGACCGCCTTTTGGCTGCGGCTGCTGACCGGACAGCTACCAATTCCGCCGCCAGAACCGCCCTTTGCGCTGCTTGGACAAAGCAATCTGGACCCTGTCGATGGTGAAGGCCTGCCCGATGCCATGCAAGCACTGCTGCGCTTGCCGCTCCTGCAAGACCCAGAGCCGCGCGGCCAGAACGCAAGCCCAGACATGGGGCATCTTGGCGATTCTGCTTTGGACACAGCACTTTATCCAAATACCGGAGGCCTGCGCGTCGAGGTGGTTTTGCCCTCGCGCGAACTGACCGTCACAGCCGCAGGCGTGATGCGCCCGCTGCCCGATGATCCTTTCGCCGCGGTTCTGACGCAAGCTTCGCGGCATTGGCCGGTCTGGGTTGACCTTATGCTGCCCTAGCCGTTTTCGCGCAGCACCCCACCGGCCAGATAAAGCGAGCCGCAGATCAACACCCGCGCAGTCGGGCAATCGGCAACAATCTGCGTCAAGGCCGCGGCCACCGAAGCCGCCGTCACGGCCTTGATCCCAACCGCCGTCGCGGCCTCGCAGGTCGCTTCAGCGGGGAGGGTATTTTTCTCACCGGGGATCGAGACCGCGTGCAACCGCGTCACATGCGGCGCAAGCGGGTGCATATAGCCGCGCACATCCTTGGTGTTCAGCATGCCGCAGATCAGATGGGTTTCACGCGCAGGCATCCGCGCCAGAGTGTCCGCCACGGCCGCGCCACCTGCCGGATTATGGCCGCCGTCCAGCCAAAGCTCGACCTCGGGGGCGGCCTCGACCAAGGGGCCAAAGCGCAGCCGCTGCATCCGGGCCGGCCAAAAAGCGCTGGTCACTGCCGCCTCGCAAGCCGCCTGATCTTTGCCCAGCGCCCGCAGTGCCGCAATCGCAGCACCTGCGTTAAAGATCTGAAACGGGCCGGGCAGATTGGGCAGTGGCAGATCCAGCAACCCGTTTTCGTCTTGATAAATCAGCCGACCGCGTTCTTCCGATACCGACCATTGCTGCCCGTAAGCCAGCACAGGCGCACCAAGGCGCAGGGCGCGGGCTTCGATCACATCCATGCCTTCGGGTTCTTGTGGACCGACAACCACGGGAACCAAACGCTTGATAATTCCGGCTTTTTCGCCCGCAATTTCTGGTAGCGTGTCGCCCAGATACTGCTGATGGTCAATCGAGACCGGCGTAATCACTGTCAGAATCGGATGATCGACAACATTGGTCGCATCCAGCCGCCCGCCAAGCCCAACTTCAAGCAGGGTGTAATCCGCCTTTACCCGCGCAAAGGCCAGAAAGGCGGCGCAGGTGGTGATCTCGAAAAAGGTGATCTCATCTGGCCCATTGGCCTTGACGCATTCATCCAGCAGCGCCGTCAGCGCCTCTTCAGAAATCAGCTCGCCCGCAAGCCGAATGCGTTCGTGAAACCGCGCCAGATGCGGCGAGGTATAGGCATGCACCAGCGACCCGCCAGCCTCTAGCCCCGCGCGGATCATCGCCTGAGTGCTGCCTTTGCCATTGGTGCCGGCAATATGGATCACCGGCGGCAAGGCCCGCTCGGGGTGGCCCAAGGCTGCCAAAAGGCGTTCGACCCGCTGCATCGTCAGATCAATTATCTTCGGATGCAGCGTCATCATCCGTTCAAGAACGGCATCCGACCCAAGGGCTGTCACGCAGGCTCTCCTGAGGTCAGCTCGCCGGGTGCGGGCAATTCACCGGCCACAGCAGGCGGCATCCGGGTCAGCAGACGCAGAATGGTGATCAGCTCGCCGCGCAGCTCTTTGCGGTGGGTGACGCGGTCCAACATGCCGTGATCCAACAGATATTCGGCGCGCTGAAAGCCTTCGGGCAGCTTTTCGCGGATGGTTTGTTCGATCACCCGCGCGCCTGCAAAGCCGATCAGCGCATTGGGTTCAGCAATCTGCACATCGCCCAGCATCGCATAAGAGGCCGTCACGCCGCCTGTGGTCGGATGGGTCAGCACCACGATATAGGGCAGGCCCGCTTCTTTCAGCATTTGCACCGCCACCGTGGTGCGCGGCATCTGCATCAGGCCAAGAATGCCTTCTTGCATGCGAGCGCCACCGGCAGCCGAGAACAGCACAAAGGGGCGTTTCAGCTCGATCGCGCGCTGCGCCCCTGCGATGATCGCATTGCCGACATACATCGACATCGACCCGCCCATAAAGGCAAAGTCTTGCGCCGCGACGACAACCGGCGTGCGGCCAATCTCGCCTTCGGCCAGCAACATCGCATCCCGCTCGCCCGTTACTTTTTGCGCGGCCTTCAGACGGTCAGGGTATTTCTTTTGATCGCGAAAATGCAGCGGGTCTGCGACAGGTTCCGGCACTTTGATTTCAACAAAAATGCCACCATCAAACAGGCCGGTGAAACGGTCGCGCGGCGTGATCGCCATATGGTGATCGCAATTGGTGCAAACGTTCAGATTGCCCGCCAGTTCCCGGTGAAACAGCATGGTGCCGCATTCCGTGCATTTGGTCCAAAGATTTTCAGGCACTTCTCGGCGCGAGAAGAGCGAGTTGATCGTTGGGCGCACGTAGTTGGTAATCCAGTTCATCACTTACTCTGCGGTAGCTGCTGTCATCTCTGAGATAGTCTGAGGGCCGAAGAAATGCAATCCGCCGCAACATCGGGCGGGCTGGCGGCGGCTCACACCAAAAGCCGCCCAGCCTCGGCACCTTGGATCACCGCTGTCACAATCTGGCCTTCGGCTTGGTCGGTGCCAAAGCGCACTTCGGTGAACTGCTCGGTCCGGCCCATACGCGCACTTTCCAGCAAGATCCGGTGCGAAACGCCTTGTTGCGCCGACAAATGCCGCAGCAAGGCCGCATCGCCCGCCGCCCGCAGCCGTGCTGCGCGGTCTTTGATCAGCGGGCCTTTTACCTGCGGCATCCGCGCGGCAGGGGTGCCTTTGCGCGGGCTGAAGGGAAACACATGCAGAAAGGTCAGATCGCAATCTTCGACCAGCTTCAGGCTTTGGGCGAACATCTCTTCGGTTTCGGTGGGGAATCCGGCGATGATATCGGCGCCAAAGACCATATCAGGGCGCAGACGCCGGGCCTCTTGGCAAAAGCGGATGGCGTCGTCGCGCAGATGCCGCCGCTTCATCCGTTTCAGAATCATATCGTCGCCCGCCTGCAACGACAGGTGCAGATGCGGCATCAGACGCGGTTCGGTGGCAATCGCGCCCATAAGCGCCTCGTCTGCCTCGATGCTGTCGATCGACGAAATCCGCAGCCGCGCCAGATCGGGCACCAGCCGCAGGATCCGCATCACCAGATCGCCAAGCCGCGGGCAGGCGGGCAGATCCGCGCCCCAAGAGGTGAGATCGACGCCGGTCAGCACCACCTCGTGAAAGCCTTTGTCGACAAGCCGCTTGATCTGCTCGACCACCACGCCCGCAGGAACCGAGCGCGAATTGCCGCGACCAAAGGGGATGATGCAAAAGGTGCAGCGGTGATCGCAGCCGTTTTGCACCTGCACATAGGCGCGGTGGCGGCCGAAGCCGTCGATCAGATGGCCAGCGGTTTCGCGCACCGACATGATGTCATCGACCTGCACCTTTTCGGTGGCCCCAATCAGATCGGGCACGCGCAGGGCGTTCCAGGTTTCAGCCTGCATCTTTTCGGTATTGCCGATCACCTTGGTCACCTCGGCCATAGCGGCAAAGGTTTCGGGTTCGGTTTGCGCGGCACAGCCCGTCACGATGATCTGCGCGCCGGGGTTTTCGCGGGCCAGTTTGCGAATTTCCTGCTTGGCCTTGCGCACGGCCTCGGCGGTCACGGCGCAAGTGTTGACCACCACCGCCCCCTGCACACCAGCGGCGGCGGCAAGTTCCTTCATCGCCTCGGTTTCATAGGCGTTCAGGCGGCAGCCAAGGGTGGCAAAAATTGGCGCGGTCATAGCGCGGCCAGAAAGGCAGAGGTCAGCACGCCGTCAAACACATAGGCCACAGGGCCGGTCAGCCAGACGCCATCCTCGCGCCAATCAACCTCGAGCACGCCGCCATCGACATCGACGATCACCCGCCGCCCTGTCAGGCCGCGCAGATGGGCTGCAACCACAGTGGCACAGGTGCCAGAGCCGCAAGCAAGCGTCACGCCTGCGCCGCGCTCCCAAACCCGCATGCGCAGATGGTCAGGGCCGATCAGGCTGGCAAATTCAACATTGGTGCGTTCGGGATAAAGCGGGTCATGTTCGACCATGGGGCCAAGATGCGCCAGATCTACGGCTTCGGCATCGGGCACAAAGAACACCGCATGCGGGTTGCCCATGCCAATCGCCACCGGATCGCCTGCAAGCGGCAGATGCAGGGTGTCGACCGCGCGTGCCAGCGGCACCTCGTGCCAATCGCGCTGCGGCGGCCCCATATTCACCGAAACCCGACCATCGGCCAGGCGCAGCGCCTGCAGATCGCCGCGCGCGGTCACCAAAGATACTTGCTCGCGCCCCAAGCCCTTCATCACGAAATCGCAGACGCAGCGGGTGGCATTGCCGCAAGCCCCCGCCCGGCTGCCATCGCTGTTCCAGAAGTCCAAAGCAAAGTCGCCACGCTGCGAATCCCGAATCTCGGCAAGCTGATCAAAGCCCACACCGCGGTTTCGGTCGCCCAAAGCGCGGGCCAGCGCCTGTGTCACCACCGAATCTCGTCCACGCGAGTCGATGATGATAAAATCATTTCCAGCTCCATGCATCTTCATGAAGCCAATAGGGCTTGGGTTTGCTGCGTTTTCCATGCCGCGCGTATAGCCCCCATGAAAGGTTTTTGCCAGAGCTTCGCGTTTTGCCCCTTGACCCCCCCGACCGAAGTTCATAATCAGCGCCTCAGTTGTGGGCCGGTAGCTCAGTTGGTAGAGCAGCTGACTTTTAATCAGCGGGTCACAGGTTCGAATCCCGTCCGGCTCACCACAACTGCATTTGCGAACGCAAAAGCCCCCTCACGGGGGCTTTTTGCATTTCAGTGGAAATCTCTGCTGGGAAACAAGCGCTTGGCCTGATCGCGCGGATGATAGGCGCGGGGCGGATAGCGTGGCGGGCGCGGCGCGTCATCGGCCTGTGGCTGGGTGATGCCAACGGCCTCTTGCATCGGATGCCCCAGTTCGGACAAACGCTGCGACAGATCCTCGATCTGATCGGCGATCAGATGCACCACGATGCCTTGGCGTTCGAGCCGCCCCGAGATGCGCAGCAACCGCCCCCCCATCACACTGCGGCGAAACCGCTCGTAGACCCGCGGCCACACCACCACATTGCTGACACCGGTTTCATCTTCCAGCGTCAAAAAGATCACCCCCGACGCCGTGCCCGGTCTTTGCCGCGTGATCACCAGCCCGCAGACCGAAACAAAGCGCGGCGGGCCATTGGTCAATTCCGAATGCGGGGTCAGGCCCTGGATGCCGGCACGCAGCAGTTCCATCGGATGCGCGCGCAGGCTAAGCCGCATCGAGACATAGTCCTCGACCACCTGTTCGCCCAAATGCATCTGCGGCAAGATCACCTCGGGTTCCACAATGCCCTCGCCGTCCAGCGGATTGGCAAACAGCGGCAAGGGCGCTGGCGTGCGGATCGCGCGCACCGCCCAAAGCGCATCGCGCCGCGTCAGCCCCATATCGGCAAAGGCATCGGCCTCGGCCAGCCGTTCCAACACGCTGGGCGCCAGCCCTGCCCGCAGCCACAGGCTTTCGGGGTCAGGATAGCCATTGCCCCGCGCCGCCACGATCCAGCCCGCATCTTCGGCGCGAAAGCCCTTGATCTGGCGAAACCCCAGCCGAATCGCCAAGCTGCCATCGCCGCGACGTTCCAGATGATTGTCCCAAGCCGAGTTGTTCACGCAGATCGGCCGCACCTCGACCTGATGTTCGCGCGCATCGCGCACGATTTGCGCCGGTGCATAAAACCCCATCGGCTGCGAATTCAGCAAAGCACAGGCAAAGATCGCCGGATGATGGCATTTCAGCCAAGATGAGACATAGGTCAGCATCGCAAAGGCCGCTGCATGGCTTTCGGGAAAGCCGTATTCGGCAAAGCCTTCGATCTGGGCAAAGCAGCGGGCGGCAAAATCGGGGGTATAGCCGTTGGTCAACATGCCTTGGATGAACTGATCGCGAAAGCCGCCAATGGTGCCAAGCTTGCGAAAGCTGGCAAGCGAGCGGCGCAGACGATCGGCCTCTTCGGCGGTAAAGCCTGCCGCGACTACGGCGATCTGCATCGCCTGTTCTTGAAACAAGGGCACCCCAAGCGTCTTGCCCAGCACGCCTTCCAGCGCCTTTGACGGAAAGCTGACCTTTTCCAAGCCCTGACGGCGCTTGATATAGGGCGGCACCATCCCGCCCTGAATCGGGCCGGGGCGGACGATGGCGACCTCGATCACCAGATCATAAAAGGTGCGCGGCAGCATGCGCGGCAGAAAGTTCATCTGTGCACGGCTTTCGACCTGAAACACCCCCACCGCATCGGCCACACAGAGCATGTCATAGGTGGCAGGGTCTTCTTGGGGAATGCTGTCCAAGGTCGGGCGGTGGCCGTGGTGCTGCTGCATCAGATCAAAGGCCTTGCGCAGACAGGTCAGCATGCCAAGGCTTAGGATATCGACCTTCAGAATGCCCAAAGTGTCGATATCGTCCTTATCCCATTCGATCACGGTGCGGTCTTCCATCGCGGCGTTTTCAATCGGGCAAAGCGCGTCCAGCCGGCCTTTGGTGATGATGAAACCGCCGACATGCTGGCTTAGGTGGCGCGGAAAGCCGATGATCTCGCCGATCAGCTGGATCGTTTGCATCAGGCGGCGGTTGCGCAGATCAAGCCCCAGCTCGGCAATGCGGGCGGGGTCGACCTGCTTGCCCGACATCCCCCAGATTTGCCCAGAAAGCCCCGCCGTCACATCCTGACTTAGGCCCATGACCTTGCCCACCTCGCGAATCGCCGCGCGGGTGCGAAAATGGATCACGGTGGCGCAAAGGCCCGCACGGTCGCGGCCATATTTTTCATAGATCCACTGGATCACCTCTTCGCGGCGCTCGTGTTCGAAATCGACGTCAATATCGGGCGGCTCGCCGCGATATTTCGAGATAAAGCGTTCAAACACCATGCCGATCTGATCGGGCGAGACATCGGTGATGCCCAGCGCCCAGCAAATGATCGAATTCGCCGCCGAGCCGCGGCCTTGGCACAAAATCCCGATGCCGCGGGCATACTGCACGATGTCATGCACGGTCAGGAAATAGGCGGCAAAGCCCAGCTCGCCGACCATGCGCAGTTCTTTGTCGGCAAGCTGGGCATAGCGGTCTGGGATGCCCTTTGGGCAGCGGCGCTGCAAGCCTTCGCGCGTAAGCTGTTCCAGCCGCGCCTGTGGCGGTGCCTGCCGCGAGACCTCGTCTGGGTATTCATAGCTCAGCTCGCTTAGGCAAAAGCTGCAGCGCGCGGCGATGTCCAGCGTGCGGCGCAGCGCGGCCGGATGGTTGCGCAGCAGCCGCGCCATATCGGCCGCCCCTTTCAGCCGCCGTTCGGCATTGGGCAGCGCCCGCGTGCCGATCTGGTCAATGGTGCAGCCCATCCGCATGCAGATCAGCACATCCGCCAATTGCCGCCGCTGGGCGCGGTGCATCAGCACATCGCCCACCGCCACCATCGGCGCAGAAGCGCGCAACGACAGATCAGCGCAGGTCTGAAACCAAGCCTGATCAGACCCGTCATAGCGCGGCGCAGCCCCCAGAAACACAAAGCCCGGATAGGCGCGCTGCATCGCCTGAAGGCTGGGCAAGGCCGTTGCAGGGTCGCAGGCCAAGGCAATCAGGATCATGCCGCGACAGCCCACCAGCAGATCGGCGCGCAGCAGATGGCATTCGCCCTTTGGCGCGCGGCGTTTGCCCAAGGTCAGCAGCTGCGACAGGCGTTCATAGGCGGCGCGGTCGGTGGGCAGGGCCAGCCATTCCACCGCGCAATCTTGCAGCACCAACCGCGCCCCAACGATCAGCCGGGGCAGCTTGGCCATGGGGGCGACCGCAATATTCTGCGGCGCGCCAACTTCCGTGCGCGAGGTGGGGTCGATCTGCGATTGCGACCGGATCGGCAGGCCCTTTTCGCGTACCCGCCGCAGCTCTTTCAGCGCCGCATAGGCGCGCACCACCCCCGCCAGCGAATTGCGGTCGGTGATGGCAATCGCCTCTAGCCCCAGTTCCGCCGCCCGCGCCACCAGCTCTTCGGGGTGCGACGCCCCGGTCAGAAAGGTGAAATTCGAGGTGACGCAAAGCTCGGCATAGCCATAAGACGGCGCTTGGGTCATGCAAATTCCCCCTGCACGCACCAATTGGGGTTTTGCGGCGTGTAAAACAGCCAAAGCCGCCGCCCCTCGTGGGTTTCCACCCGCCAATAGTCGCGCAGACCGTGACGCCAGTTTTCATCATCCAACCACCATTCCGGCGCGATGCGTTCCGGTCCTGTGGCGCGCGCCGTGGTCAGCGCCATCCGCCGCCAGCGAAAAGCGCGCGGCGGCTGCGGGCCTTTGGCCTGAATTGGTTCGGGCGCAAACAGCACCAAGGGCCGTGGGCGCAGCGCAACCCAGCCAGCCTCGGGGGCGCAATAGGCCGCAGGTGCGATCAGAAAGGCGCGTTCGGGAATATGACTGTCGGCGGGCAAAAACCGCTGCACATTCTCAAGCCCGATGCGGGTGCCGATGCGGGTGATCAGATCTTCCAAGCCATCCTTGCGCGGGGGCGCAACATGGCCTGCGCGCAGATGCAGGCTGATGCTGCTTTGCTCGGCGGCCAAGGCTTCGACCTGCACCGCCTCAAGCCGCAGCTGATCAATGCCAAAGCCTGCATCGACCGACTCGATCCCGCGGGCAAACAGCGGCAGAATGCGGGCAGGGTCGCGCATGGGCCCGGCCAGCCGCAGATCGACCTGCTGATTGGCCTGATCCACCCGCCGCAGCGTCAGCTGCAACACCCGCGCGCCCATTGCTTGCGCCTTCAGCTTGGCACAAAGCTGATCCAGCAGCCGCGCCGTGCCCGCCATCACATCAGCGGCAAGGCCGATCGGTTCGGGCAGGGTCAGCCGCACGCCGTAATGCGGCGGCTCTTGCTGGGGCGAGATTTGCTCGGGCTGCGCGCCCAAGGCCTGATCCAGCCGCAGCATCAGTTCAGGCCCAAAGCGCCGCGCCAAGGGCGCACGCGCCGCTGCCGCCAGATCGGCAATATGGCGCAGGCCCAGCCGTTGCAGGCCAACCACCAGCCCCGGATCCAGCCGCAGCGCCGCAACCGGCAGCCCGCCAATCGCCGCAAGCCCGGCCCCTGCCTGCGCCACCCCTTCGCCATGCCGCGCCAGCGCCCAAGCCGCCCCTCGGGTGTCGGCAAGGCCGATCTGCACCGCAAGGCCCGCCCGCGCCAAACGCGCCCGCATATCGGCCAGCAGATCCGCCTCGCCGCCCAAAAGATGCGCCGATCCGGTGATATCCAGCACCAGCCCATCGCCAGCCTCGACCCCGACCCAAGGGCAATAGCGCGTGGCCCAGCGCCGCAGCATCGCCAGAAACCGCGCATCCGCAGGGGGGTCTGCGGGCTGGCTGATCAGATCAGGGCAAAGCGCATGCGCATCGGTAAAGGACATCCCCGGATGCAGCCCCAACCGCCGCGCGCGCAGATTGACGCAATAAAGCCTGTCGGTATTGGCCTGTCGCTGGGTCAGCGCAAAGGCGGCGTCAAGCGGGCGCAGGCGCAGAACACGGTCGCTTGGCAACCGTGGAAACCACATCGAGACGATGCGCCGCTGCATCCCACCGAACATTCCAAGCCCCTATTGTTCCCTCTTTGTTCTTAATAATTTGCCACCGCATCAGAGTCGAGTCCGCATTCGCCCCCAGCAGCGGCACGGCCTGCCAACGGCTTTGCGTGGCATTGCTGCCCATGCCTTCGGGGATCAGGCACAGCCCCGTGGCGCGGCCCTTTTCGGCGGCAAGCTGCAAACGCCGCCCCTCACGCAGATCCAGCGGCCGGGTCAGCGACAGCACCACAAAGCCGATACAGCCATCGCGCAGCGCCTCTTCGGCCACGGCCAAAACCTCGGTCTGATCCTTGGTCTGGGCGATCAGCAACCGCGAGGGGTCAAAGAACGCAGCCAACCCCAGCGGGTTGATCCGCTCGGCCCGCCAGCCTTCGGTGATCCACAACAGATCACCGCGCGCCTGCGCACAGGCCACGGCGGCAAAGCCAAAGGCCGCAGCGCCAAAGACCTCGTGGACACGCCCGCGCCGGAGCGGAAAGCAGTGATTCAGATCGCTGATCATACCGCAGTTTACACCGGCTTGCGGCAAAAGAAATCACCTTTTGTTCTCATTTTCCCCGCAGAACCCACCGCTTTTGCCAAAGCGAGGGCCGTCGCGCGGCTTGACCCTTGGCCCGGCATTGGCTAGGCCACGTGCAACCCTTTAAACGTGGAGCCGACAATGGCAAATCCTTCCCTTCTTATCCTCGCTGGCGACGGCATCGGCCCCGAAGTCATGGCCGAAGTCAAAAAGATCATCACTTGGTTTGACACCAAGCGCGGCGTCACATTTGACGTCTCGGAAGGTTTGGTCGGCGGCTGTTCCTATGACGCCCACGGCACGCCGCTGACCGACGAGACCATGGCGCAGGCCCAAGCCGTTGACGCGGTTCTGTTGGGTGCTGTTGGCGGTCCGAAATACGATGTGCTGGATTTCTCGGTGAAACCAGAGCGCGGCCTGCTGCGCCTGCGCAAGGAAATGGATCTGTTTTCCAACCTGCGCCCTGCACAATGCTTTGACGCGCTGGCGGATTTCTCGTCGTTGAAAAAAGACGTAGTTGCCGGTCTGGACATCGTCATCGTGCGCGAGCTGACCTCGGGCATCTATTTCGGCGAGCCGCGCGGCATTTTCACCGAAGGCAACGAGCGCGTCGGCGTCAACACCCAGCGCTATACGGAAAGCGAAATTGCCCGCGTCGCGCGTTCGGCCTTCGAGCTGGCACGCAAGCGCGGCAACAAGGTCTGCTCGATGGAGAAGGCCAATGTGATGGAATCGGGCATCCTGTGGCGCGAAGTCGTGCAGGAAATCCACGACAAAGAATATCCTGACGTGGCGCTGTCGCATATGTATGCCGACGCAGGCGCGATGCAGCTGTGCCGCTGGCCAAAGCAGTTTGACGTGATCGTCACCGACAACCTGTTTGGCGATTTGCTGTCGGATATGGCGGCGATGCTGACCGGATCGTTGGGCATGTTGCCTTCGGCCTCGCTTGGTCTGCCAATGGCCAATGGCCGCCCAAAGGCGCTGTACGAGCCCGTGCACGGTTCGGCCCCCGACATCGCGGGACAAGGCAAGGCCAACCCGATCGCCTGCGTTTTGTCCTTTGCCATGGCGCTGCGCTATTCGTTCAGCCTGCTGGACGAGGCCACCCGCGTTGAAAAGGCCGTTGAAAAAGTGCTGGCAGACGGTGTGCGCACTGCCGATCTGATGGGCCCCGAAGGCGGCACCCCGGTTTCGACCAGCCAGATGGGCGACGCGATTATCGCCGCCTTGGACGCAAGCCTGTAACGCCAAAAAATCGTCGAAAACCAGCGCCATTTAGGGCCTGGTTTTCGGCCAAGCCTTTGCGGTTTTGGCAAAGCGCCTCTTGATCTTTGCCCAGCATTGCAAGAGGTGTGGGGCGTCTCCTCTCAGCCCAAGCGGATCCTCCTATGCAAGTTGTCCAATCAAACCTGCGCGGCGCGTTGTTTTCGCTGGCGGCCTTTGCCGTCTATGCCAGCAATGACACTTTGGTCAAATTTCTGGGGGCAAGCTATAGCCCGTTTCTGCTGATCTTTTTCACCGGGCTTTTGGGCTTTCCCTTGGTGACGATCATGCTGATGAGCGACAACAGCGACGGCAACCTGATCCCGAAACATCCCTATTGGACCGCGCTGCGCACCTTGGCGGCGGTGCTGAACGGTATCACCGGATTTTACGCCTTTTCCGTGCTGCCCTTGGCGCAATGCTATGCGATTATCTTTGCCATGCCGATCCTGATCACGCTTTTGGCGATTCCGATCCTTGGCGAGAAAATCGGCATCCATCGCGGGCTTGCTATTCTGGTCGGTTTGATCGGGGTGATGATCGTGCTGCGGCCGGGGCAAGTGCCCTTGGGGCTGGGGCATCTTTCGGCGCTGGCGGCGGCTTTCCTTGGGGCGACAACTTCGGTGATCGTGCGCAAGATCGGCCACGCCGAACGTTCGATCGTGCTAATGATCTACCCGATGGTGGCGAACTTTGTGGTGATGGCCGTGGCGCTGCCCTTTGTCTATGTGCCTATTCCGATTGAGCATTTTGGCTTGATGGCGACGATGTCCTTGCTGGGGCTGGTGGCTGGTCTTTTCATGATCGCGGCCTATCGCCATGCGCCTGCGATCATCGTGGCCCCCATGCAATATTCGCAAATGATCTGGGCGATCCTGTTTGGCGCGCTGTTCTTCAACGAAAGCATTGATCAATGGACCGCCGTCGGCGCCGCCGTGATCACCCTTGCAGGCGTCTACATCGTGCTGCGCGAAGACCGCCCCGGCCTGTCGAAAAACCGCCCCGTTCTGGAAACCCGCTCGCGCTATGACGGCGGCACCACGCCGCGGATCAGCACCTGGATGCGGCTGTTCGACCGCAAACGCATGCGCGCCAAGGTCGAAGGTCTGGCAGGCAAAGACGGCGACGCCTGAGGCAAAAATTGCCCCAAGGCGCCGCAGCCGCCTCTTGAAATCAAAATCCCAAAGTTTTAACCCTTGGCCATGGCCGGAGCGTAGCGCAGTCTGGTAGCGCACCTGCTTCGGGAGCAGGGGGTCGGAGGTTCGAATCCTCTCGCTCCGACCAATATTTTCTCTAACAAAGGTTCATCAGTGTCACTCGTCAGAGAAAAAATCTTCGTCAAGCCGCTTGAAGAAAATCGTCCGATTTAGCCGGACTCCAACGTCATGTTCGACCATTAAGTCAGACAGACGAGCGCTATCGACGAGAATGACGCGTTGTGGTAAATGTTTAACGTATTCAATCGCATGACTGCTAAAACTCGAGGTTTTCACAAAGACGCTTTGGTCGCGCCAAGCCCGACCAAACTGCCCACAAACCCCGGCACCTCAGGTCGCCCTACACTCACATGGGCGGCATAGCGTTTTGCCTGCACATAGATGCGATCGAGCCCCAATCGGTCTTCATCAATGACGCCATCCACGCCACCGTCACCGCTTTTCCCCAGTTTTAGCGCAGCTTGCTCGTGGGTGCCCCCGTAGCCCATTGCCAATAGCAAATCGACGATGACCTTTTCGAAAAATGACGGGGTCTGACTGTGGATGCGCTGGAGCAACTCAGCTTTAAGCGCGGCATGCATAAGCCCATGGGCTGCATCGATCTGTTCCTCTGGCGTCGAGTCGGAGGCTGCGGCGGCAAT